>PMLH01000196.1 GCA_003159055.1 Myxococcales bacterium | reverse complement strand
TCTGTGCTCTCTGTGGTGAAAGAATCCGGAATCGCGGTCTGCGCGGGACAATTTTAATCAGTGCGCTAAGATGTCTCTTCCGCGGCCAGGTTGATGTCCACGCACACCACGTAGGAACTGCCCGACGGCTGCGTGACCCGGTTTGAGATTGTGATGCACACATTGCCGCTGGCGACCGATACGTAGGGGCTGGTCACGTAGCGCCGCTGGTTCTTCCCGAGGTACATGAAGTAGTCCTTGGCGCTTTGGTTTCCACCTGCAGGTGCCGGTCCGAAAAGTGCGGTTCGCCTGCGCTGCGGATGGATGGGGTTGAGCACCGTGCGCGTGATCTGCCGGCCCGACTCATGGATGACATAGGCACATTCGGCGGCTGGGAACCTTGCTAGCGCATTCTCCAGAGTGTCTTCGTAGCTCTGCGGCTCGCTCATTTGAACAACCGCTGTAATGCGATTCGCGATTTCGTTGTAGTGCTGGTACTTCAGCTTCTTTTCATTGAATTTGCGAACCATGTGCTCTGTCAGCACCGAACGCAGCCGGCTTGCGTACTGCAGACCATTCATCAAACAGCTGCGGTCCGGCGGCTGTGGATGCGCGAAGTAGAAGCCCTGTACCAGATCCGCCCCATGTTCGAGGCATGACAAGGCTTCGCCTTCGGTCTCAATCCCCTCGACCACGACAATGACGCCGATTCGATGTGCCAGCTTGATGAAGAAGTCGAACAGCTCTTGTTTGTGATATTCGTGGTCGATGTTCTTGATGAGTGACCGGTCGAGCTTGATGATATCCGGTTTGATGCTTGGGATTCGCTCGAGATTGGAGTGACCTGCCCCCATATCGTCGAGTGCGATCAGAAAACCGCGTTTGCGATGATTGGCAATGAACCGCTGAAGTGCGGTGGCGTCGCGAATCTTGGATTCAATGATTTCAATGACCACACGTTCGGGGGAAATGCCGAATTCTTCCGCCAGCTTGATGAGCGCATTCGATTCGGCCGATGACTTTCCGAGGCTAGACACGTCGAGGTTGACGAAGAGAATCAGCTCCGGGTCCAGGCTGGCCAAGGTGGCAAAGCCCTCAATCGCAGACTCTCGACAGAGTCGGTCGAGCTGGAGAGCCTGGCTGTGTCTGCTTGCCGCATCGAATAAGTACGTGGCGGAAATGGGCTTGCCGCTCTTCGGATCGGTTGCGCGAATCAATGCTTCCAGCCCAACGACCCGCTTCTCTCGAATCGAGATGATTGGTTGGAAATGGCTCGCCATGCTGTGGGCCTGCAAGACTTCACCTATGTCGAATTGTGCGTCCACAATTCGGGCCCGTTCGGCGCTCGATTCTGGATCCTCCTGAATAGTCATCGAGAGGGCAGTATGATACTCCAATTGTCGGGTTTGGGATAGTGGCGTAGCGAACAGTTTCATAGTTTACAACAGCGAGTGGCGCGAGAGGGCGCTTGGCGTTATTCACCGCTGCACATCGATTCCCAATCGGGCAATAGCAAACTAGTCGCAAGGCCCAACAGAACTTGACCGACGGCGGCGAATGTCTCGGAGTTTTGCGGCAGAGAGTCTTCCGATCGCCGGCCGTCGTCCTTGATCGGGGTTGGCTCACCCGGAGAAGAGCGTTCACACTGTGTGACCTCCACACAGAATGCAAGGTCAGGTAGGTTTCGGTAGTCCAGCGGGATCAAAGCGGTATTTGTCCCGCCCCCGGTCTCGAAGGCGGTTCCATGATACTGTGCCATACGTGCTGACCCCTCGCGTTTGAGCTGCTCGCAATGTTCTTTTCAGGCACGTCGAGATTTCACCCCATCCGCCTGCTTGGCACAGGGGGCATGGGCAGTGTCCACCTGGTCCAGGACGAGCAGCTTGGAACTGAGGTTGCGCTCAAGACTCTCAATCTCACGAGCGGCACGGATCTCTATCGGTTCAAACGGGAATTTCGCGCGCTCGCGGATACCAAACATCCGAACCTGGTGAGCCTCTACGAGCTGGTTTCGGACGGCGCGCTCTGGTTCTTCACCATGGAATACGTGCCGGGATTGCCTTTCGACCAAGCTCTCGCAGGCTGCGTGCCGAAGGTGGATGACCTGTCGGTGCAAGGTCAGCAGCCCGACTCGGATCGCGTGATAGGCTCGATTCAGCAGCTCTGCTCAGGCGTCCATGCGATGCACGAGGCAGGGTGCATTCACCGCGATCTCAAGCCGACGAACGTTCTCGTGACGCCGGAAGGACGGGTGGTGATTTTGGATTTCGGGCTGGCGAAGTCGCGAGGCAGCTCGAGCATTTCGGGAGCCGGCTTTTCGGGTACCCCTGCGTACATGGCCCCGGAACAGGCGATGGAGAGGCCGAGCGTGCCGGCGGCGGACTGGTATGCGGTGGGCATCATGATTTACGAAGTGCTGACCGGGCGGTGTCCCTTCGAAGGCAGCCTGTTCGACGTCCTATTGCGAAAGCAGAACGAAGACCCGCCGTCGCCCGTGCAGGTCAACCCGAATGCCGACGAGCTGCTCAGCGAGCTGTGCATGGACCTGATTCGCCGCGATCAAGCGCAACGCCCGAGTGGCGCCGGGGTCCTGAGCAGGTTGGGCGTCGCCATCGAGAAGAAGGCATTGGGGTCGTCGCGACGCCATACGCCGATCGCGACGGCAGCGCTCAACTTGTACGGCCGCGACTTCGAGCTGCACAGCCTCTCTCAGTCCTACGCGAAGATGCGCAAAGGCAATCTTGCTATCGCGGTGGTGCAGGGAAGCTCGGGCATCGGCAAGACCTGTCTCGTCGACGTTTTCCTCGACGGCATTGCAAGCGGCGGGGCTGCGCCTGGGATTCCGCTGATTTTGCGTGGTCGATGCCACGAGCGCGAGACCCTGCCGTTCAAGGCATTCGACAATGTGGTCGACGGGCTCAGCTATCGCCTCGCGACTCTCGACGCCCGGGATCAAGCCTATGTGCTGCCCGACGGCATTTCGTACCTGTGCGAGATCTTTCCGGTCTTGCGGCGACTCAAGCTCACGGAAGACCAGCGCTATTCCCAGCCGCCTCTGCGCGAGGCCAAGGAATTGCGCAACCAAGCCTTCCTCGCTTTTTGCGAGCTGATGGTCCACATGGCAAAGACCCAGCCGGTCGTCATCTTCATCGACGACCTGCAGTGGGCCGATCGCGACAGCTTTGCTCTGTTGCGTGCGTTGATGCGCCAGCCGGGGGCTCCGCCGTTGCTCCTGATCGCGACCTGTCGAGGGGCATCCGAGGTGAATAGCGGCGCCACGGATCCTTTGCTCAGGGAATTCCTTGAAGAGGCGGGCGTTGAGACCATCAACCTGGGCCCGCTGGGGACCGGTCCGACGCGTGCCCTTGCAGACAACCTGCTCGGTGACGATGACATGCCGGTCGCGACCAGNNTCCGTTCTTCGCGGTCGAATTCGTGCATCACCTGCGCACGGTGGTCCTGCCCAAGGGCGGCCTAGAGTCCGCCACCGACGGCGGCGCGCTTCGGCTCGACGGGATGATCATCGAACGCGTGAACAATCTGCCCGACGAAAGTCAGCGTTTGTTGCGCGTGATTGCCGTGGCTGGCGATCCCCTGCCACAACGGGTGCTCGCGAGCGCCGCTGAGGTTACCCTAGGTTCCCACGCGTGGGAGCGAGGCATGTCGGCCTTGGTCGACGAGTGGCTGATCCGTCGCGAAGGACGCCAAGGCATCGACGTGGTCGAGCTCTACCATGACCGGATTCGGGACGCCGTCGTCGCCAGTCTCGATCAGCCAGCCCTGCACACCGTGCACGTGCAATTGGCGGAAGCGGTCGAGCAATGGGAGCGCGAGCGAACCGACATGCTGGCGCGCTATTGGCTTTCTGCCGAGGATCACGAAAGGGCCAAGCGCTATGCCTGGGAGGCTGCGGCCGAGGCGCGCACCAAGCTGGCGTTCGATCGCGCTGCACAGCTGTACGAAACCGCGGCACGATTCGAAACCCAGGATGACCGGAAAGCCGAGCTGCTGCGCGCGCTGGGAGAATGCCAGGCCAGCGACGGCCGCGCGATCTTGGCGGCCGATGCCTTCGAACGTGCGGCCACCTTCAGTCCTCCAGAGCAGGCAGCCAGGCTGCGCCACCTGGCTGCCGAGCAACTTCTGCGTGGCGGGGAAATCAAACAAGGCCTCACCGTGCTCAAGGACGTTCTTCGCCGGGCGCGGCTTCATTTGGCGGAAACGTCGAAATCTGCCAGTTGGTCGGTGGCGTGGCGGCTGGCCTGGCTGTGGCTGCGCGGCGTGAAATTTCGCGAAAGGCCGGCATCCAGCATCAGCGCAGAGGACAAACAGCTTCTTGACGTCTACTGGTCCGTCAATACCGGTCTCGGTGTCGTCGACTCGGTCCGCGCGGTCGACTTCCTGCTGCGCTTCGTGCTGCTCGCCCTCAAGACCGGGGACATCCGACGGGTGGCGCAGGGGCTCTCGGTCCTGGGTGGGCACTTGTCGGCCTTTTGGGGAGCTCGTTTCAGTTGGCCTTCGCGCCTGGTTTCCGAGGCCGAAGTGCTCGCACGGCGGTCGGCGGATGCCGCCACCGTGGGCTTGTCCAGGATGTGCCGCGCCATGGTCCGGTACTTTGCCGGAGAATTCGAAGCGTGCACGAGCGAGCTGCTCTCCCTCGAACAGTACTTTCTGACCCAGTGCCGTGGCATCAGCTGGGAACTGGCGACCACGCGTTCGTTCGCCTGCTTCTCCATGCGCCTCGGCGGTCGCGTGCGCGAGCTGTGCGAACGGTTCGATCGCTACACCGCCGACGCCGATCGCACGGGTGACCGCTACTTGGCCACCAATCTACGCACCTACCAGTCGATCGTGTGGCTGATTCGCGACAATCCCGAGCGCGCGCGCAAGGACATCGAGGGGATCCTGGATGCCTGGCCGGCGGACATGTACCAGGTACAGCACTTCTTCCACCTCTTTTCCCGTTGTGAGCAGGCCGTGTATTCCGAGAAGCCAGAGGAAGCCTGGCGGGTGATCCTCGACGAAAGCGCTCGCCTGCGTCGTTCGACGCTGCTGAAGGTCAGCGGAATTCGCATTGAAGACGCATCCATCTGTGGTCGCGCGGCACTGGCGATGGCGGAAAAATCCCCGCCTGGCGAGCGCGCGAAATTTCTGCGGCGGGTTGAGCAGAGCGTGCGCGCGCTGCGCAAGTGCGAGCACCAAACCGGGGTTGCCATGGGTGCGACCCTCGACGCAGGTTTGCGCTGGCTTTCCCCTGGCGCCGAGCGCGGTGACGGCATGGCGGCACTCGAACGGGCGGTCGCTACCGCGGAAGCGGCCGGTGCGATTCTTCTTGCTGAGTCCGGTCGGCGCTGGCTGGGGGAAATCATGGGTGGCCGCCATGGCGAAGAAATGCGTGCACGGTCGAATGGCTGGATGGCCGCGCAAGGCGTGCAGAACCCCGCGCGGCTGGCTCACCTCATCGCCCCTGGGTTTCGTCGGTCGTCGTAGCCAGCACGTGTGGACACGTCGGGGTTGCCCCCTTGCGCGTTCGAGTCCGGCGATGAAGAATGCCTCTGGGAAGCAATTGCAGGAGTTCCACCCCATGTCCGAGATCGAGCGACTGGATAGCATCATTCAAAGCGACGTGCAGACGTTACGCGACTGCGGCCCCGACGTGGCTTGCGAGGGGTGCTCGCAGCGCATCTGCGTCAAGTTGGTGGCCGCCGCGGATTTTCCGACCGACTATGGCAACTTCCGTATCCTTGGTTTCGTGAACAACAAGGACGGCAAGGACCACACCGTCGTCCTCAAGGGCGAAGTCGGCGACGGCGAGTCCATGCTTTGCCGGATCCATTCAGCATGCCTGACCGGCGACGCGTTCGGCAGCCGTCGCTGCGATTGCGGCCCACAACTGCATGCCGCGCTGGAGGCCATCGAACGCGAAGGGCGCGGATTGATCTTGTATCAACAGGCCGAAGGGCGCGGGATTGGCCTGACCAACAAGCTGCGCGCCTACGTGCTGCAGGACCGTGGACAGGACACCTTCCAGGCCAACGAGTCGCTCGGGTTCCTGCCCGACGAGCGCGACTACGTCGTTCCGGTCGAGATGTTGCGCAAGATCGGCGTCAAGAGCGTCCGACTTCTCACCAACAATCCCGAGAAAGTCACGCAGCTCACCGAGCTCGGCATTCGGGTGGTCGAGCGGGTTCCGCTTCAGCCATCCTCCCACAAGGACAACGAGCGCTACCTGAAGACCAAGAAGCATCGCTTCGGGCACTGGCTGTATTTCTAGGCCTCTCGGGCGGTTTCTGCCCGCGCGACGCCCAAACCCTACGGCCGCCGAAGGCCGGTGGCACCATGGAGGAGAAGGTCGCGAACGGCACCTCTTCGATCGCGGGCCACCGGGACACGAACCTCGCGAGGCGGTTCGTCGCCAACCACGACAACGGTCTCTCCGTCCTCGTTCTCAATGGCACGGACGTGCGCGGTGTGCACCAGCCATTGGCGATGGACCCGCAGGAAGTCGCTGCCGAGCGATACTTCGACGGCCGCCAGCGACAGGTCGACGTCGAAGCGCCCCCGTGCCGTGTGAACGAACATGAGGCGTCCTGCCGCCTCAAAGGCCCAGACCTCGTCCCGCGCAAACAAGACCAGCCCCTTCTTGCTGCGTGCGACGACGCGGTTCGGAATCGATCGAGGCGTGGTATGCGCAAGACGTTGCTGGAGTCGCATCAGGCATTCCGCCACCCGATCCTCGTGAATCGGCTTGAGAAGATAGTCAGCCACGCCGAGCGCGTATGCCTCGACGGCATGCTGTGAAAGCGCCGTGGCCAGAACGAAGAGCGGTGCCCCAGGCGTGCCCGCGAGAGTCCGGACCAGATGCATGCCGGCCTCATCGCCGTGGGCGTTGCCAAGGTGAATGTCCACGAAGGCGACATCGACGACGATACCGCCCGGAGCCAGCGCCTGCTGCGCCTCCGGGAGCGTCGCCACCGCCGCGACAACCACGGCCTGCCCTGAGGCGTCCAGCATCTCGACGAGGTAGTTGCGGGCTGCCCACTCGTCCTCGACCACGAGTGCGCGCAACACGCGCGAATTCGGCTCAATCTGCGAGGCCATCAGCCTGCCTCCCGTGAACGAGGAATCTCGATCGCGGCACGCGTGCCTTGAGACGATGATTCGAGGCGGAGCGCGGCGCCCGGGCGGGCGAGGCTGAGGCGTTCACGAACCATGCGCAAGCCAAGTCCTTCCTTGGTCCCAGGCGGCATTCCAGGTCCATTGTCCTCAACCACGAGTTGCAAGGCCCCCTCG
>PMLH01000569.1 GCA_003159055.1 Myxococcales bacterium | reverse complement strand
CAGGCTCATCGGGTTCTTGTACCGGCTGTGGGGCCCATCCACACCGTGGGGGCCGACGACCGAGCTGAAGAGAATGTTGGGGAACGTGGTCCGGAACAACGACATTACCTAGCTTGAATGTCAGATAGCCCAAGATTCCGCAAGGAAGGAGCCGAAAGATGGCGAAGAAATGACGAATTCCTGGAGAACGGCCTGACGAAGGCGGCGCAACCACGGCTCACCCCGCGATCATTCCCCGCAGCCGGTCACGCGCAACCAGCAACAACGACGGCGGCTTCGGCCACTGTTCGAGAATCAGCGACCCCTTGTAGCATCGCTGGCGGAGTCGCCGCAGTAGCCCGGCGACGCCGGCTGGATCCTTGCCCGACGGCCCGGTGAACAGGGGCAAGTGGCTGTCCCCGTCGCCCCAGTTCTCGTGAATGTGCGCGTGCACAATCGGAACCTGCCTGCCCAATCGGTCGACGTACGCCAAGTAGTCGTTGCGCGTGTCGGCGCACAGATTCGCGTGGCCGATGTCGAGGCACAGCCCGACGCCACCGCGCCGGCCCATCGCCCCAGTCTGGAGTCTCTCGAAGATCCGGTTCACATAGTCGGGGCTGACCGCAATCGTGTTTTCCAGCGCCAGCGTAATTCCCAAGGGTCGCAAGATGTCGACCAACGCCAGCGCCGCCCGGCAGCAGCCATCGACGTCTCCGGGCACGAGATGAAGGTTCAGCACCTGGGCGCCAAGGTCGTGTGCCAGATCGATGTCGCGAGCCAGGTTTCCACCCGCGCTCTCCGCCAGCAGCCCCGCTTCCAAGGCAGCATGGACACTGAGGCGAATCCCGCGCGCCTCGGCCACCGTGCGAAAGTACCTGCGCTGCTCGGGCGTCACGTCGTCTGCGGACCATCCCCGCCCGGTCGGCCCGCGGTCGGGAAAGAACTCGAATGCCTCGAAGCCGTGTCGGTCAGCGAAGGCAAAGGGATCGGTCAGCGGCGCAAAGAATGCGGTCTGATTGCCAATGAAGAACCTGGAACCCTCAGCCATGGTCAAGTCCCACCTGCGGTCGTGCTTGCACGACAAAGAAGCGTCCCTTCGCATACGTACCTTCGATGTCTTGTGGCGCCCCAAAAACCTTCTCAACCGCAACGCCAACGTCGGCCACGCCCTCCAACACGCGATTGCACAGGTCCTCGTTCCACAGCAGCTCTTCCTTCTCGTAGTCGAGCAGCACCCGTCGAGCCTGCGGCAGCATGAAGCTGTCGTAGAGCCCCGCCCCGGCGAATCCCATAAGATCTTCCCCACTCGAATCTGAACGAAACATCAGACCTTCCCCGAACAGGCCGACGCTCTTGCTGGGAAACGACGTGATAGGGGCGGTCCGCTTGCTGCGCTGACGACGGAAACCGAGCGCACGGCCGGGGTGATTGCCGACCAGCGTCTCTCCTAAGCCGAGCACGATCTCGACGACCAGCTCGTCCGGGTCCCCGGTGATGGGATTGGCGGTGTGAATGACAAAGGCATAATCCGCCTGCACGACTTCCTGAACCAAAACCGCCATCATCACGCTTTCGTCGGGGATCCCCATGGAGCGTCGACTGAGATGGGCTCGGTCATTCCATTTCGATGCCCACACCCGCTTGATGCACATCCATGCATCGGAAAAGGAACCGGACCAGGGAACGCCCGCCGCGCTCATCACCCGACGCAGCTCTGTTTCGAGCCCGGCCGGGGGATCCAGTTCCAGCGTCACCTGACGAAGACCTGCGAGAATCGCCTGAATCTCCCCAGCCGGCGTGGCCCGCGACTGCCTGACCAATGCATGGTATCGGCTGGCGCAAGCTTGATTGCAGGGCTCGCCAAGCACCCGTTCGTAGACACCATAAGGGACCGCAATTCCGGCCGGAACGCTGATCCAGTTTGGCAATCGGCCCCGCAGCTCCTTGAGATTGCGCGACTTGGCCCCCACGTTGTTTGCATCGAAGGCTTGCTCGGCAATCGCGTATTCGCTCGAAGGCCGCGGAAAAGCGACCGACTGCGCCGCCCTGATGGGGCTTTCCACGGACCGCCTGGCGGCGGACGGCTCGGCAGCTTCGACCAAGATCTCCCCCTCCGCGGCGACTGAAAGCCGAACCCATTCGCCCTCTCTTTCACGAAGGCTCGCCGAGCGCCCCGCATCCCAGCTGGTCGCGAGCAGCACGCCCGCGTTGCGAGCCCGCACCGCCAGGTGAGACATCAAATCGACCGCGCAATCCGTCAGCACCGCAACGACCCCCGTGGGGATCTCTTCTTCGCCCGTGATCCGACCAGCAACAAGCACGGTGCTCGTGTCAAAGCGGTGTCCCTGCGCCTCGGCCAATGAGCTGCGGTTCTGTATCACGCCCTCGGCGCGACTGTGCCCGCGACTGACGACCTGCCAATGGCCAACCCCAGCGATCTGTCGCAGAAGCTCGTCAAACTTGCGCAGCAGGGCCGACACCGCGAATTCGATCCGGCCGCGCAGAACCTCTTCCGAGAACATCGCTATCGTCCACGATGCGGCACCGAAGGCCTTCCCCAGCTGCTCTGCAATCGGCGCCAGCAGTCGCGCATCGGCGTCGGTGATGCAGACCAGCTCGCGCCGAATCCGCTCCAGCACCGCCTGCGCGTGTAACGCCCAATCATGACCGCCGCGCGGAAGCCTAAGCAATCGACTCAAGTGGCGCAGGCAAAGGGACAGCTCGGCGCTCTTGCGTGTCAGCACGAGGTTTCTCAGAGCCAGGTGGGTCCATTCCATCAGCTCGTCAGGTGAAAGGCGCTCGTGCAGGTTGCGCTCCACCAACCCGCGCAGCAAGTCCTCCAGGCCCAGGTCAAGGTAGAGGAGATCGCGCAGTCCCGGCTGACCGGGGTGAAATTGGCCGGCCAGGACCTCGCGAGCTTGAGCAATCGATTGAAGGAGCCACGACCGTGCTTGTGGGTCTTCTCGTCGCTGCCAAATGCCATCGAGCAATTGCCGCGTAGGCTGGTCGACAAACCCGCGTGCCGCCTGCAGCGACACGCCGAAGTCGGTGGCCGAGTGAAGGGAGCGCAGCACACCGAGGAAGTCGCCAAAGTCGTGCAACAAGGCATCGCGCAGATGCGGAACGAAATCTGGATGGCTGCGAATCGGGCGCTCGAAGCTGAGCAATCGCTCGCGGCTGATCCCGCCGGCTTCCAGCACACGGCAGAAAGCGGCCTGGTCACCGCTGGTCCGCAGAAATTCGAGGTATGCCTCGCAGATCACCACATCGTCCGGCGTGGTGTTGTTGTGCAGCTTCTGATGCCACTCCTCGAGGAAATGCCCCGCCACCTCCTTGAGGTGGTGCCGATGCATGATTTCCAGGATGCCGTCGCGCACGCGCTGCCCCTCGCCGCCCCGCCCGAGCGTGCCGGCAATCATGCGCAGCCAGGGCCGCGTCTCGTCATCGGCCTGCGCGGCACGCTCGCCAAGCTTTAGAGTCAACCGGTCTTGCGCATGTGCCAATTCGCGCGGCTGGGTGTTGTACTTGCGCTGCCAATCGAGCTGGCGGATGGCAGAGAAGCGCAGCCAAACAAAAATCAGTGCAAGTCCAGACACACTGCCCTGTGGCACCCGGTCGAGCAGATCCCACGCCAGGTTGAACCTGTGCATGAGCGTCCACGAATTCGGGCTGGTTTCGTGCTCGATGATCTGGTCGGCGACAGCCCGCAAGTGTGCATCGTCGAACCGACTGTCCGCCAGTGGCAAGGCGACACGGTAATTGTGTCCATGGTTGTTGTCCCAGCGCGAGGTCTTGGGGTCGAAGAGGACGAAATCGAAAAAGGCGAATCGCGCATCCGCGTCCAGGCGCACGGTCGCAGTCCCCTCGGCGAGAGGCGTATCGACGGCGTGGTCGGCTGGCGTCGAACCGGGCGGCCACGAAGACTTCGGCGGCTGCTGCCAAGAAGCTCCGCCCGCGTGCGCAAGCCCCCAATGCAGAACACAGGTCGGCCCGCTCTGTCTTTCGATCAGGATCTCGACAAGCTGGTCTGTGGACCGAACGCCCACTTGCAGCACCACGCCGCTTGCCGCGGCGATCTTTTGGGTCGTCGGATTGTCAGGCATTGTGAGCCGCAAGACTATAGTCCACCGTCGCCGCGAAAGCGTCCAACATCCATTTCGACAAGAGAGTGCTCGGGGATGAAGCGGAGAGGCCGCGGCATGCGGTACTTCTCGGCGAACAACCTCGCCGAGTTGCCTCGTCCGAAATCCGGACGGGCGCCAGACGACGCCCGCGCCTCACGACTTCACGCCATCAGACACCGCCATCAGACCTCTGGCACCCGCCATCAGCCATCAGACCTCGCCGGGTGGCCTCGGGGGTTGCCCCCCGAGGCTCCCACAGACCCGGACGTGCGGATTTCCTGCACCGTATGTTGTTAGCAACATACGATGCGTAATGTTGCGAGGC
>PMLH01000459.1 GCA_003159055.1 Myxococcales bacterium | reverse complement strand
CTACGTCGAAACCGAGAACTCGGTCTATCGGCTGCGCGTCCGCGCCGGCGCCCCTGCCGTGGAAACCGCGCGCGCCGCCAGCAAGTAGTCGCCCAAACCCATCCAAGTACTCGTCGACAAAGCGACGAGCGATGACAGCGTCACGCCGGCGCGCTCGTGGTACTCTCGGCCCGCTTTGGCTACCATCCGTCAAGCCTTGATCCTGGCTGCTGGGCGTGGCCGCCCGGTGGTCGAACCCACCATCGCCAACTGCTTGGCCAGCGTCGGAGGCATCTCGCTGGTCCTGCGCTGCTTGCGCGTTCTTGCAGCGGCCGGTATTCGCCGCGCCGCGATCACCGTCGGGTATGACGCGGAAAGGGTTCGCCGCGAAGTCACGGCGCTCGAGCGCAAAGAAGCCAGTTTGCCCGAGATCGTCTTTTTCGAAAACCCGGCCTGGGAAGGTCCGAACGGTGTCTCGGTGCTCGCGGCGAGAGAATTCATTGGCGAGCGGACCCTGCTCTTGATGTCGGATCAGATCGCGGCGCCGCACCTGGTGCGTGAGATGTCCGGTTTTTCGGCCGACGGCGAAAACACTGTCCTGGCCGTCGATCCCGATTTGTCGCGCGTGTTCGATTTTGACGACGCCACCAAAGTGAACCTGCGTCCGACTGGCGGGCGTGAGAAGCGCGTGGTTGCGATCGGCAAAGGCCTGGCCGACTACGACGCCGTCAGCACGGGGATGTTCGTCATGTCGCCGGCGCTGGTCGACTGTCTGGCGGACCTGGCCAAGAAAGCCCCGCCCTCGCTGACCGAAGGGGTCGCCGAAGCGGCGCGACGAGGGCTGGTAACCGCGCACGACGTTGCCGGCGCAATCTGGCAGGACGTCGATTCGGCGGACATGCGCCAGCACGCGGAGTGGCTGTTGCGGGTCTACGGTAACGAGCTCTTGCATCCTGAGGTTCGTTCGGCCGCGCGCTTTTCAGGGTCCGACACCTTGGCTCTCATTGAGAGCCTGCTCGCCGAGAAGAACCTTCCATGCTACACCCTGTTCAACCCGGGGCCGGTGGTAACCTCGGCGGGGGTCAAGGCGGCGCTGGTTCACTACGACGTCTGCCATCGCGACGAGGACTACTCGGGCGTGGTGCGACGGCTGCAACAGAAGCTGCGGCCCGTGTTTGGCGCGTCGGGCGAGCACGAGATGCTGTTGCTCACCGGATCGGGAACCGCAGCGATGGAGATGGCCGTCGCCTCGGTGGTGCCGCGAGACAAGAAAGTTCTGACCGTCGACAACGGTGCGTTTGGCGAGCGCTTGGGAGAGATCGCGCGCTTGCACGCCATGGCTCACGTGTCGCTCAAGTGCCCCTGGGGCAGCCTGCCAGATCCTGCGGCGCTGGAAGCGATGCTGGCTGCGGATCCGGACATTGCCGTGGTGGTGATGATTCATCACGAGACATCGGTCGGGGTGGTCAATCCCGTCGGTGCGGTCGGGCGAATCTGCCGAAGCCGGGGCGTCACGTTGGTGGTCGACGCTGTGTCATCGCTTGGCGCCGAGGATATCGACGTGGTCCGCGACAACATCGACGTCTGCTTCTCGTCGGCGAACAAGTGTCTGCATTCGGTGTCCGGTGTGTCGTTCGTTTGTGTCGCGCCGACGGTGTGGCCGCGCATCGCGGACCTTGCGCCGCGGGTCTACTACCTGGACCTCAAGCGCTACCGTCGCTACCTGACCGAATTGGCTCAGACCCCGTTCACGCCGGCGGTGTCATCGTTCTTCGCCTTGGAAAAGGCGCTCGACGAGCTGTTCGAGCAAGGCGGTGTGCAGGCCCGACGTGAGACCTACCGCAGGCGCAACCTGCTCATCCGGCGCGTGCTCACCGACTTGGGCTTCCAGTCCTTCACCAACACCGGCCGCGAATCGCACACCATCGTGACCATGCGGGTTCCGGATTTTATCGCGGTGGACACGCTCTATGCGCGCATCAAAGAGCGCGGCTTCATCATCTACCGGTGCAAGGGCGCGCTCGGCGAGCACCATATCCAGATCGCGAATATGGGCGAGCTACCCGACGCGACCATCGACGCTTTTCTCGGCGCGATGGCCGAGGAAGTGGCGACCGCACGCGCGGCCTCGTCGCGAGGGTAGGAACGGGGCTCGGACCCGGGATCGAAAGCCGGAGCCGCCGCCGACCAGGCGTGCCCCGTCAACACAAGCGCAACTGCCGTTCGGCTGGGGTTCCGTCGAGCAGCAGGAAGGGCGAGGCGACCTTCCAGGAAGCCCCTGACGCACGCAGCGCTTCGACATTGCGCAGGCATTGCTCGCGGCGCATGGCCAAGAGCCGTTTGGCTGAACGGGGACCAATGCCCGGCACGCGCAAAAGCTCGTGCAATCGCGCCTTGTTGACTTCGACCGGGAACCGCTCGGGGTGTTGCCGCGCCCACAGCGTCTTGGGATCCGTATGCAACGGAAGCGCACCGGCCTCGTCGAAATGGATTTCGGCGAGAGAAAAACCATAGCTGCGTAGCAGGAAGTCGACCTGGTAGAGACGATGCTCGCGCTCGAAAGGAATGGGCGCCCGCCCAGACACCGGCGTTCCTGGGATGGGTTGCATGGCCGAGTAGTACACGCGCGCCAGCTTGAGGTCGCGATAGGCCCGATCCGCCGCGCCCATGACGTCGCGATCTGCTTCGCCGGCCGCACCCACCACCAGCTGCGTGGTCTGTCCGGCGCGCGCGAATTGGCCGCGCTCGATGGCGCGTGCAACCTGGCGCATGGGCGCAAGGATCTGAGCATCCCACTGTTTGCCCGGGGCGATGCGCGCAAGGTGCGCGGCGCTGGGCGCCTCCATGTTCACCGACACGCGGGTGGCAAGCGCCATGGCGCGCTCGATCTGATCGGGCCGACTGCCCGGAATCATCTTCAGATGAATGTAGCCGCGAAAGGCGTGGCGCTTGCGCAGAAGCTCGGCCGTCCCCAGCATGCGATCCATGGTCGCTACCGCGCCGCCGCGGATGGCCGACGACAGAAAGAGTCCGAACACGCGCCCGCTACGATGGAGATCCGCGAACGCGCTCGCCAGCTGGTCCGGACCGAGACTCATCGCGGGCGCGCGCCCGCCGCATCTCTCGGCGCAATAGATGCAAGATCGCTCGCACCCCGAGGCCTGCAGAACCTTCAGCATGGGCACCCGCTGGCCCGACGGCAGCGCCGCAGGATAGATCCACAGACCGTCGTCGCCACGTTGCCGATGCTGGGTAGGACCGCAAGCGCAGGACAGGTCGTGTTTCGCTGCGTGCGTGAGCGCCGCGAGCGAGGTCTCGGCCGATGGAGCAGTCTTGACGACGGGCACGGATCTAGGGTACTGAACATTCGAGCAGTCTGCAACTTTTCAGAGCGACTGGCGTCCGGCCCCGCCCGCGGTCGATCCGGCCACTCCGTAGGCTACGAATTGGGCTCAGCGGCGCGCGGTCCACCGATCGGCAGCTCGAACCAGAAGATGCTGCCCTTGCCGACGTCGCTGTCGACACCGATGCGACCGCCGTGGGCCTCGACCGCCAGCTTGCAAAAGTAAAGGCCCAGTCCCGACGAGGGGACGCTCTGGCGAACGTTGCTGTCGAGCTGTCCGAATTTCTCGAAGATCTTGGGGTGGTACTGCGCCGCGATGCCAGGCCCGTGGTCGCGCACTTCGATCCGTAGGTGGTGTGTCTGTCCCTGCAGCGTGACTTTCACGTCGCCGCCCGGTGGTGTGAGCTTGACGGCGTTGCTGACCAGGTTTTGCACCACGCGGGCGATGGTGTCGCGGTCGACCACACCGCGCACTTGAACATGACGAAACACGATGTTTTTTTCGTCGGCCAGCGACCGGATGGCATCAATGGCCTCGGCAAGCAGATCGCCGACATCGCAGTCCACCAACTTCAGGTTCATCTGCCCCGACTCGATCTTGCTTGCATCGAGCAGAACGTTCACCATTTGCACCATCCAGCGTGAGGCCTTCATGGCCAGGTCGAGGTTCTGCATCGACTCGATGGAGATGAAGCCGGCTTCTTGCTCGCGCACCAAATCGAGGTAGTTGAACACGGCGGTAAGCGGGGCACGCAGGTCGTGAACGATCATGTGGACCAGCGTGTCGCGCATGCCCTCGAGCTCGCGTTGCCTGGCCAACATGCCTTCGAGCTCGCGTTGCTGTCGCCGCAGCTGCAGATGCACCGCCACCCGCGCTTCGACCTCTTCGACCTGGAAGGGCTTGGTAATGTAGTCGACGCCCCCTGCCCCGAAGGCACGCATCTTGTCCATGGTCTCGCCGTAGGCGCTGATGAAGATGACTGGGATGCTGGCCAGCGCAGGGTCTTTCTTCAGTTCTGCGCAGACTTCGTACCCGTCCATCACCGGCATGTTGATGTCGAGCAAAATCAGATCGGGCGGGTCGGCTTTTGCTGCTTGCAACGCGAGTCGGCCGCTTGGCACCGGGCGTGCACGGTAGCAGCGTCGCTTGAGCATGTCGGCGAGCATCTGCAGGTTCGCTGGCGTATCGTCGACCACCAGAATGCCGGGGGCGTTGAGATCGGAGGAGGAATTCTCGCGCATCGTCAGTTCCCAAGTCTGTCTATCACGCCTTGGTAGTCGAAGGTTCGTACCAGTCGCCGCAGTTCCTCGGCCGCGGCGGGCGCCGTCGCCGCGACCGCGCCGAGGAGCTCGAGTGCCCTGTCATACTCGGCTGCGACGGTGGCTGACCGAAGCTGGGCGATCAGATCCGCCGGCACCTTGGCCAGCGCGCCAGTGGTCCACGCCAAATCACCGATGGGCATCGTCAACGGCGGCGGCGTGGTCGAGTCCTCGACGTAGACGTAGTCGAGGTGAAGATGCGTGCGCAGCTTTTCCAGAATCTCGGCTTCGTGAAAAGGCTTGCCAACGAAATCGTCCATGCTGCCGTTGAGCGCGCGCTTGCGGTCCTCGTCGAAGGTGCTAGCGGTCACGGCGATGATGGGTGTGTGTCGGCCTTGCTCGCTCTGCTTAATCTTGCGCGTGGTTTCGAAACCATCCATGTGCGGCATGCGAAGATCCATGAGGATGGCGGCCGGATTCAGCGTCTCGAACGCTTGCATGGCCTCCACGCCGTCGATGGCCTCGCAGGTCTCGAACCCAACCCCGGCGAGAATCTTGACCAGCAGGGACCGGCTGTCCGGTTGGTCGTCGACCACCAGGATCCGGCAGCGTGGGGAGCCGGGCGCAAGACCGCCGATTTGCCGCGAGCCTGTGCGGCTCGGCAGGTCGCCGACTTGGCCTGGCGTGATGGGGATGTCGAAGTGAAAGCAACTGCCGTGCCCGGGTTCGCTTTGGACGACCACGTCGCCGCCGAGCAGCCGGGCAAACTCTCGGCTGATCGCAAGTCCGAGGCCGGTTCCGCCCGCACGAACCCCGTGTGAGGCCTGCACGAACTTGTCGAACAGCCGTCCAAGGTCGGCCTTGTCGATGCCTGGACCGGTGTCTTCCACCGTGGTGACCAGCCGTTTTCCGTCGAGGGCGCGGATCTGCCAGGTGATCTGTCCGCGTTCCGTGAACTTCACGGCATTGCCGAGCAAGTTGATGAAGACCTGGCGAATCTTGTTTTCATCGGAAACCACAGCGGGTGGCAATTCATCGCGGACCTTGACCACCAGGGAAAGCCCCTTGCCCTGCGCGCGCAACTTGAACATGGTGGCGATGTCCTTCACCAGCGCGCCGAGATCGAAGGTGCTGAGGTTCAAATGGGCCCGCCCGGCCTCGATCTTCGACATCTCGAGAATGTCATTGATGAGCGCCAGCAGATGTTCGCCGGAGCGATTGATGGTGGTCAGTTGCTCGCGCTGCTCGGCGGAGATTTCCGGGTCGTGCAGCAGAAGCTGAGAGAATCCGAGGATCGCGTTGAGCGGGGTTCGGATCTCATGCGACATGCTGGCCAGAAACAGGCTCTTGGCCCGATTGGCTCGGTCAGCCTCGGCCTTGGCCTCGGCCAGGGCGGCATTCGAATGCTCAAGCTCGGCGGTGCGTGCCCCCACGCGCTGTTCGAGCTGCGCGGTCAGCTGGTGGAGCTCGTCGCTGATCCGTTTGCGCTCGGTGATGTCGCGGGCCACGGTGATGATGGCCGGAACCCCAGCGTACTCGATGATGCGCATGCTGGCATCGAAGACCAGTCGGTTTCCGTCGGGGCGGATGTAGTTGATCTCCTGGTCCGCGTGGCCGTACTTGCAAACGGCATCGATGCGTTCGGCTTGCTCCGCAGGCAGAAGGCCCGAGTCGTCGAGAGCCCAGAAGTTCATCTGCAACAGGTGGCTGCGTGCAATCCCCAAGTGTTGGTAGGCGGTCTGATTGGCATCCACGATGTGGCCATCCAACTTGAACAGCAAGACGACGTCGGTGAAGCTGTCGAACAACATCTTGTAGCGCCGCTCGGACTGGCGTAGCTCGGTGGCCAACCGGGTGCGCTCCTCTTCGGCAAGCGCGCGGTCGCGGCGGCGCTGCTCTTCGGCCAACTCTCGATGAATCGCGGCTGCCAACCGGTCGAGGTTGCCTTTGGGGATGTAGTCGCGGGCGCCATTCCGCATCAGCTCGACCGCTTCTTCGCCAGGGATGCTGCCGGAAACCAGAATGAAGGGGACCACCAGCGCAGTGGCGTTGAGGCGAGCGAGTGCGTTGTGCGCTCCGAAGCCGGGGATGCAGTAGTCGCACAGAATGATGTCCCAAGGGCCGTCGCGCAGGGCGAACGTGAAGTCTTCGGGGCGGTCGACGCGCGAATGCTCGACGAGGTATCCCGCGCGTGCGAGGTGGTGCAGGATCAGGTCGGCATCCGCGGGCGAATCCTCGACCATCAACACTCGCAGAGGTTGGTGCGGCACGGTCACTGACCCTTCTTGTCCATGGCGGTAGTACACATGGCTTTCCCAGCGGACGTTCCTCCGCAGGCGGCCGAGATGCCCCACATACCTAGTCGGCGTTTCGCCATTCTTCTTGAGCGGTCATGGCCAATGACAGATTCCAGTCGGCGCGACAGCCAGCAACCTGACGCGGTTTCGGTTCCAGCGTCACCGCTCTGGCGCAAAAACCTGTGAAACAGGCGATGCCGGGCCGGTACGGTCTTTGCTGGGGCAGGGTGGTGGAGGAATCCTGTCATGCCAGAGAATGTGAAAGACGAGGAACAGCCGGCCGCCAAGCCAGCTCCGGCGCCAAGCAAGGTGATCCCAATGATCCTCATCGCCAACACCGTGCTGATGGGCGCGGTGTTGCTCGTGGTTCTGCTGCACAAGCCGAGCGCAGGCGCGGCGGTGCCGGCGGCGGCCAAGGGCGCTACCGGTGGCACCAGCGGGAAGGTGGAAGGGAAGGAAGAGGGCGCGGAGCACGGCGAAGCCGCCGGGCACGCCGAGGGCGCTGGCCATGGGGAAGGCGCGGCGGCGGATCCGACGGGCGCACCTGGGCCGATTCTCAAGCTGGAGAACTTCATCATCCAATTGCGAGGTACCGACACGGACCGGTACGTGCGCGTGGCATTCGATCTCGAGCTGATGAGCGAGGCCGATCGTGGTTCCGTGCAAGCGCGCATGCCCCACATTCGCGACGCC
>PMLH01000027.1 GCA_003159055.1 Myxococcales bacterium | reverse complement strand
CGCCCTTTCCGATGATCGTCTCCAGCATGGCTGCCAATCGCGCGATGTCGTGCGAACGCTGTCTCGGGCAGCAAGCTGCAGAGCCAATTCCTCTTTGATTTCACGGGTGGCGCAATTGCGAACAAGAAGTAGAAAATGTCTTCGTTCGCAGCAGCGCAAGAAGAAGGTTACCCTGGCAGAACTGTAGTGTGAGTGGTGAAGATCTCGCAGAAGTGCGCGTCGGCGATCTCGACGAACGCGGCGCCATTTCGGTCCACGTACCCGATTTCGTTTGTCTTGAACCACAGGTCGTAGCAGTGGAGCACGAGACTACGTGAGAGCCGACAGACCCCTATCCATCGAGAAATGCCTGCAGTCGTTCCGCCACCCCGTCGACAAAAGGTACCGCTAGCATGCCGACGTGGCCTCCCATCACTCGTGCCGTAAACAGGGGCCCTCGGAGGACCTTTCGCCAATGGCCTTCCATGGCTTCCGCCGTCACCGAGGAGCGATCCCGCTCCCGCGAAATGATCAGTGCGACACGACCAGGATAGGGCCGAGGACGGTAGTTCGATCCCATGTCTGAATACAGGCACTCGCGCAGCTCCTCGAGCTCACGAGCAGCGCGTGAGGCGGTTTCGCCGGGAGCAGCCTCACCCGCGGTGACGGGCAGCAAATGGAATCGCACTTCCATCAGTTTCTGCAGCTTCGGGATAAGGTAGGCGGGGCCTTCGCGCAGAATCCGATTTAGAGCAAATCGAGCTCTTTGCAGCAAAGTCAATTTCATCAAGGTTGGGGGCAAGGTGTCCAGTAGTGTGACAAGCTCGACCGTCTCACCCCTCTGCTCCAGCATTTCGGCAACTCGCAGGGCCAGAAGTCCTCCAAATGAGACGCCGACCAAGGCATAGGGACCATGGGGGCGTTCGGCAAGCACACGCTCAAAGTACTCGTTGGCCAGCGCTTCGACGGAAGAGCGCGCGTCGCATCCTCCCTTCCTCGCGTTGAGTAGCTCGACTTCAGACTGCACGTAGAGCGCAAATGCCGGATGCACCGGTTTGAGGCGTTCAGCGAGCGCACGATAGATCGCTATACCGCAGATGAAGAAGACAGGTGCGCGATCACCTTCTTTGCGGAAGACGTGCGTGGCGGTCTGCGAGCTAGGAGCCCCCGCTTGCTTGAGGGTGGCATGGACGCCCCTGGGAGTCGGATTCTCGAAGAACGTGGCAAGGGACACTGGGACCCCGAACACCCGTCCGATTTCACTGACCAGCACGACGGCGAGGAGCGAATTGCCACCGCGCTCGAAGAAGCTGTCGGTGGCGGTGACGTCCTGGATGCCCAAGGTCTTTTCGAAAAGCCCGATCAGGCGAACCTCCGCGTCCTCCATGGCCCCGTGTGCGTTTGCCTTGGCCGGTGAAGCGCGCCCCTCCGTTCTCGCGGCGGCTACCGGTGATTGGCCGCCACGAGAGCCGCTCGTGGTCGAGGACTCGGAACGGGTTTGCGGTGGATCGATGAAGTAGCGTTGACGCTGGAATGGGTACGTAGGGAGTCGAGGGGGCGAAGGGATAGCCGCTGCAACCTGGTCGCAAAAGTTGACGTCTGCGCCCGCGACCCACAACACCCCCAATGACCGTTGCAAGACTTCGGCCAAGGCATTGCCTTCAGCCGGCGCTCCGAGGAGCGGGCAGGTTCGCTGCCGATTTGCATCCGCAAAATGAGGGCGCAACAGCGAAGACAGCGTGGTGCCAAACCCCACCTCCACTGCGAGACACGGTCCACTCTCGGCGAGCAGTTGCGCAGTGGCATCGAAACGCACCTGGGCTCTCGCCTGACGAGCCCAGAACTCCGGGCTGGTGGCCTTCTGCGGGTCGAGCCATGAGCCGGTGACGGCCGAAAGGATCTTGAGCGAGGGCACGCGCCAATCTAGCTTGCGAAACCGTTCGATCAGAGGTTCGATGATGGCATCCATGCAGGGGCTGTGCACGGCGACGCGAATTGGGGTGCGACGGTGCACGATGGCCCTCTCGGCTAGTCGCTTTGCACAGTCGTCGATTGCCGCGGGGGAGCCGCTTAGCAACATCAGTCTGGGGCCATTGACACAGGCAAGATGAACCGTGTCCCCTAGGAACTCTTGAACCTCTATTTCCGACAGACTGACAGCGAGCGCGGCGCCGCTGCCGGTGGCCTGCATAAGCGTTCCTCGCTCGAAGACAGCGCGAAGCGCATGCTCGGAGCTGAGCACGCCCGCCAAATGCAAGGCGACAAACTCTCCGAGTGAATGTCCCAATAGCGCGGAGGCAGTTGCCCCATGTCCTTCCAGCCAACGAGCAAGCGCGACGTCGATGCAGAAGATGGCCAGCTGATATCGGGCGTTGTCACTCAGCAGTGCGGATTCGTCCGCAGCTGAGTCGCTGAACCAGCCCCAGAGATCGAAGTGCAGGAGATCGGAGGCCGGTCGCGCGAGCGCTTCGAGCGAAGAGCGGAACAGCGCATGGGGGGCCATGAGGTGATGGACCGCCCCGCTGCGCAGGGAGCCCTGGCCCGGGAGCAGGAAGACGGTTTGAAACCCAGTCGGAAGAGTACGCCCCGTCACGAATCTTTGTGGATTACGTAGCGCTTCGATGGCGTCGGCCCAGTGCCGAACGCGCAGGGTTCGACGATGCTGGAAGCGCTGACGGCGATGACGGAGGACACTGCCTACTGCATCGATCGACCAGGGGGCATGGCCGTCATCGACGTGGCCGGCAAGCCAGTCGGCCAACTGGACCGTGGCCTGGTCCAGCGCAGGAAGATTGCGCGCGGAAAGCTCCAATACGGTTTCGGCTTCCCGCTCGATGGGGGTTGGACGCTGTTCCAGACTGGGGGCTTCCTCGAGAATGACGTGGCAATTGGTGCCTCCCACCCCAAAGGAGCTTACGCCTGCCCGCCGGGGTTCCCGTCCGGCGGGCCACGGCTGGACCTTTTGCAGTACGAAGAACGGGCTGTCCGGGAGCCGCAGATCAGGGTTGGGTTCTTCGAAGTGCGCCGTTGGCGGAAGCTCGCGATACGTCAGGGCGAGAACTGCGCGGACCAACCCCCCAGCCCCTGCCGCAGCATCCAGGTGGCCGATGTTGCCCTTGAGAGAGCCGAGACAACAGTAGCCCTTGCGTGCAGTCTGAGCGCGAAACGCTCGTGTGAGTGCTTCGACCTCGATGGGATCGCCCATCGGAGTTGCTGTGCCGTGCCCCTCCACGTAGCCGATGCTCTCGGCCGATACCCCCGCCAGACCTAGCGCCGTGGCAATGACCTCCGCCTGCCCCTGCACGCTGGGCGCTACGTAGCTGACCTTGCTGCGCCCATCGTTGTTGACCGCCGTGGCCCGGATGACGGCGAGGACGGGATCGCAATCGCGGACGGCGTCCGCGTGTCGCTTCATCACGATGGCGGCCGCGCCGTTGCCGAACACGGTGCCACACGCGAGCTTGTCGTAGGGCCGGCACACCCCATCCCGCGAAAGGATCGCGCCCTCTTGATAGAAATACCCAGTCTTCTGGGGAAAGGCGATGCAGACCCCGCCCGCGATAGCGATGTCCGACTCGAAGGCGAGCAGGTTCTGTGCTGCCATCGCGACCGCGACAAGCGAAGTCGAACACGCTGTTTGGACGTTGACGGCCGGGCCTCGCAAGTTGAGCCGATGGGCGGTCCGGGTCGGCAGATGTGCGGAGTCGTTCTGGACCATCAGGGCAAACGCGGCGGGCCGGCGTGCTCGCACGTATTCCTCGACCGCGTTGCGGTCGGGAAGCAGACTGTGTAGCAGGTAGTTGTGACCGAAGCTGCCCGCAAAGACCGAGACGATTTGGGAGTGACGGTCGTGGGCATACCCGGCG
>PMLH01000464.1 GCA_003159055.1 Myxococcales bacterium | reverse complement strand
ACTTTTCAGACACGCTCTTAGACGGGTGCTCCACCGCGACGGCGCCCCGGCTGGCAGGGTCAGGATGCGGACCATGCCGCTTTCGCTGCCGACCATCCGCACGCCGAGCAGAATCGCGACCAGGACCGCGGCGACGATAGCCAGACCGCGCCGAGCGCTGCGATCACGGACCAGCAAGGCGATCGCCGCAATTGCCAGCGCGCCGAGCGCGAACCATCCCGACGGAGACCACGGCGCAAGAGCTCCAAGCAAGGCGGTGAGCCCAAGCCCGACCAGCGCTGCGATGCCCAGCACACGCGTCATCAATCCCTCTCGGCAGGTGGGGCTGGGGTGCTCCTGGTTCGTCCAAGGCTGAGCTTCAGCGATATCGGCGTCATCAGGGTGGTCAGGATGACCATCACCACAACGGCGGAAAAGACGCCTCGACTGATGACGGGTTGGCCGCGAACGGTGAGGCCGAGGCCGATGTTGGCAAAGATCAAACCGACCTCCCCGCGCGGAATCATCCCAATGCCCACGCTCAGGCGATCGACGTCGCGTCGCCAGACGCCGAGGGCGCAAGCTTGTTTGCCGAGGACGGCGGCGACCGTCAAAGCCAACGCCAAGCCCAGCACGCTGGGCGCGGCGAAGGCGCGCAGATCCGTGCGCGTGCCCATGAGCACGAAGAACACGGGCGACAGAAAGCCGGAAATCGGCCGAATCAAGTCCTCCAGCGTCGGCTCGCCGCGTTCGACGAAACGACGGGAATGGACGTCTTCCAGAATCAGTCCCGCGGCAAAGGCGCCCACAATGGGGGCAAGTCCGATCAGGTTCGACAGCCACGCAAGCAGGAAGCACCATGCGAGTCCGAGCGCGAGCAGGACGCCGCGCGTTTGCAGGTGCGCGGCCACGCGGAAAAGTCCCCGCGAAAGGTAAAGGCCAAGGCCGAGTGCAGCGACCAGGAAAAGCGAGGCCTTAATCACGATCATTGCGACGCTCAGGTAGGAAAAGGTTCCGCCAGCGTCGGCCGTCGTAATGATTCCGCTGACCACGGCCAGGACCACCAAGCCCATGACATCGTCGATCACAGCCGCGCCGAGAATAATACGGGCCTCCTGGGTCTGTAGCCGGCCCAGGTCCTGAAGGACTCGCGCCGTGATCCCGACGCTGGTGGCGCAAAGCGTGGCTGCCACGAAGGCGTGCACGTAGGCACTCTGTGACGGCAGCAGCCACGCCGACGCAGCCCAGCCGAGGCCGAACGGTGCGATCACGCCCAAAGTCGCAACCAGGAGCGCGGTCCGGCCAACCTTCAGCATCTGCCCTATCGTCGATTCCAGACCAACCTCGAAGAGCAGGACCAGCACGCCCAGTCGGGCCAGCATGTCGAGCGACGGATCGGCCCAGAGGTGGTCGAGCCCCGAACAGCCGACCAGGGACAGATTGCCCAGCACCACCCCGGCGGCAAGCTCGCCGAGCACCGCCGGCTGCCGTAACCGCACCGCCAACTCGCCGCACAGCTTGGCTGCTGCCAGCACCAGGACCAACGCCAGGGCCAGCGGCGCGACCGGATCGGCCTGCTGCCCGGCCTGCGACGCGAATGCGACCGAGCTGGCCAAGGGGGTGACGGTGGCCAAGAAAGCGAAAGAGATGAGCGCGAAGCTGCGCATGGACGTCGCCAGCATAGCGGACTTCCGGGCGAGCTGCGCCCGCCAATGATGGTAGAGCGGCCGACCTTGCGGTCGTGGTACTCTTGAGCGCGACCCTATCCCGCGTAAGGATCCGAGGACAGGATGACCAAGAAGAACGGCAGCGCCAGCGACCCGCTTTGGTACAAGGACGCCGTCATCTACGAGCTGCACGTCAAGGCGTTCTTCGACGGCAACAACGACGGGATCGGAGATTTTGCCGGGCTTCTGCAGAAGCTCGACTACTTGCAGGACCTGGGCGTTACCTGCATCTGGCTGCTACCGTTCTTTCCGTCACCCTTGCGCGACGACGGCTACGACATTTCCGACTATCGCAACGTGCATCCGCACTACGGGACGATGGCCGAGCTCCAGGCCTTTCTCGCGGCGGCCCATGCGCGTGGCATGCAGGTGATGATCGAGCTGGTGGTGAATCACACATCGGACCAGCACCCATGGTTTCAGGTTGCCCGACTTGCGCCTCCCGGCTCCAGTGCGCGCGACTACTACGTCTGGAGCGACACCGACCAAAGGTACCGCGACGCCCGAATCATTTTCACCGATACGGAAAAGTCCAACTGGACTTGGGATCCGGTGGCCAAGGCGTATTTCTGGCACAGGTTCTTTTCCCATCAGCCTGATCTCAACTATGACAACCCCGAGGTCGTGCGTGAAATTGTCGACATCATGCGCTTCTGGCTCGATCTCGGCATCGACGCACTTCGCCTGGACGCCATCCCATATCTGGTCGAGCGCGACGGCACGAGCTGCGAGAACCTGCCCGAGACCCATGCCATCGTGAAGCGCCTGCGTACGGAGATGGACCAGAGCTATCGCAACCGCATGATTCTGGCGGAAGCGAATCAGTGGCCGACCGATGTGTTGCCGTATTTCGGCGACAACGACGAGTGCCACATGGCCTTTCCCTTTCCATTGATGCCTCGACTGTTCATGGCACTGCGGCTGGAGGATCGCCATCC
>PMLH01000559.1 GCA_003159055.1 Myxococcales bacterium | reverse complement strand
TGTACGTTCCGCATCACCCCGCCGTCCTGCGCGGACTCAATCGAGCCATCGCCGGGGCCTTGCGCCACAACCGCGAAGTATCTGTGTGCGGCGACATGGCGCACGACCCGCGCTTCGTGCGCTTCCTGCTGGGCATCGGCGTGCGCAAGTTCAGCATGAGCGCGCGCTACTTGCCGCGCGTCCAGGAGGCCATCTTCGCCACCCGTCTCGACGAGGCGCAGGCCTTCGCCAAGCGCCTGCTGGTCGAAAGCACCGTCTCCGGCACCACGCGCGTTCTCGAAGGCGGATAGCGCCACAGCGGCTCGGCCGGCCCGTTCTTGCAGCAACTCCCTTCAATTCGTGGGAGGGGCGGTGAAGTCGAAGAAGTTTCCGGTCAGCGCTAGAAGTGAGAGCACGGTCCAGGACTCCTCGTAGTACGTCCCACCGGTCAGGTCTTGCAAGGTGGCCACCGAGGCGTAGGCGTCGTCGATGAATGACTGGTAGCTGCTCGAGCTCAGCGCGCCCACTGCGGCCGTACCGATGAAGGCCGCGGACTTGCCCGAGCTGAATGCGTGTGTCTTGCCGTTCAGGTCGTACCCGTCGACGATATTGCTGGCGCCGATGCCGCCGAAGAATGAGCTGGTCTTGGCAACGTAGTCCTTCGCCCGGGAATTGCCGTTCCAACAGTAGTCGAGCCCGACGCGGAAGGGCGTACGACAGGAATCATACTGGTAGTAGGTCGGCGATTGACCGGGCTTATCACCCCACGCATTCGCGTTCGGCGAGCACGAAGAGGTTCCGCACGAGCACCACGCGGGAACCAGACCGTTGTTTTGATTGCCATTGGCCGAGTTCAAGGTGTTGGTGATGGTGTCATAGGAAGTGGTGTTGACCTGGGACCACGCGTGCCCCGAATCGACGGCGGCAAAGGCCTTGTAGTAGGAAGGCGCAAAGTACGAGATGTTAATCGTGGTCCAGTCGCCCCAGGTATCTCCCGGTTTCACGCCCTTGGAGTCCACGATTTCGTTGTTCCAGATGTTGGTGATCTGGCCCTTGGCGTAGTCGAGATAGGCCTTGTCGAGCGAGCCCTGACCGCCCCACTGCTTGTCGGCCATGAGCAGCGCAAAGGCCATGTCCTGATCAGCGTCGGTGGCCCCACCGCCGCCACCGCTGCCGATCCCCGAACCGTCGGCCTTGATGTACCAGTTCATCAGGCCGTGCTGGTCGAGGAACTGCTGCTCGTACTTCCACAGTCCGTCGAACAGCGCCTGGTCGTTCATGTACACGGCGATCAGCATCCCGTAGGCGACGCCTTCAGACACTGTCGAATCCTTGTCGAGTGTTCCGGGCTCGTTGGGGCGTTTCACCCGGAAACAGCCGCCCTTTGAGCATCCGCCAACCCCGCTGTTGGTCACGGTGTCGTTCTTCCACTTGCAGTAGGCGCGCTGAACATCGTCGTTGCTGTAGTTCGTCGGACGGATGCAGTTCGATCCGAAGCGATTCTGCGGGAACGGAAACTTCGCCTGCGGCACGGGCGTGGTCACACACGACGGCGCGGCGTCGGGGCCCATGTCGGGACCAAGATCGGGCACGCCGTCTGGGCTGACATCCGGAATTCCGTCAGGCGCTGCGTCCGGCGTGGCGTCGGTGCCGAATTCCGGGGCGACATCCTTCCCGGAACCCGGATCTGGGTCAGAGGCGCTGTCCTTGCCCAAGTCGGGAGCCACTGGAGAATCACCGGGGGCCGACGGCGCATCGCCTGCGTCTCGTGCCGCATCGCGCCCGGCCCCCGCACTGGCATCGCCAAAGAACACGGTATCCTCGGGCCTGCAGGCGGCGCCAGAAAGAACCAACGCAATTGCAACGCACGACCCGAGGTTGGTCGACTTGCGCAACATTCCAGAGACTGCCGGGTACATCATTGCTTCACCAAACAACCAGATAATCTCGCACAATCGACCTCGAGTAGACAACGACAGCCTGCTCGACAGAGCGTCGAACTCGAAACTCTAGGTCGATCTTTGGTCGACAGCACCATATGCCGGTGTGCGCAAGCGATAACTGCGTCACTATCCGCGCGCGGCGCAGAATCGCCGTCCATCTCGTCGCCGTCGGTCGCGCCGACCCAGCCGCCTAGTGCGCACGAGGCGCGTCATCTCGAATGGCCTCGACCAGGACTTCGAGAAGGTGTTCGTCCGAAACTGGCTTCACCAGGTACTTGTGGGCGCCACAATCGATCGCTGCCCGGGCACTGGCAAACGCGAGGCCGCTCGACAGCACGACAACGGGCACGAGTCTGTCACGTTCGCGAAGGCGCCGCAGAGATTCGCCATCGCTGGAGTCTCGCATGTCGATGTCATCGACAATGACGTCGAATTCCTTCTCGTCGGCCAGGCGAACCGCAGTGGCTTCGTCGGGCGCCAGATCGACCGCATACCCCCAGGCCGTGAGCGAGCGCCCGTACTTCCCCAGTGCGCCTGCCTCGTCGCCAACAAGCAGGATCGCCGAGCGGCGTCTGGCGGGTCCGTGTCCCTGCTTCGCCCCTGCCCTTTCAGCCAAAACAGAACTCACTTGGTCCGCATTCGGCGAATGGTCTTTGGCCACAAATCGGGCATCGGGCGAATCCGTTTCAAACTTGAGGGGTTTTCTTTTGGACGGGGTTCGTTCGATCTCCCACAGCGAGTGCTGACCGTGCTGTGCACACATGGACCCCGTTCGCCAGACTGGTAGACTTGCCCGATGCCATCGGTGCCGCAGATCTCAATCGTGCGCGGGGACATCACGAAGCTCGATGTGGACGCCATCGTGAATGCGGCCAACGCTTCGCTACTCGGCGGGGGAGGGGTCGACGGCGCGATTCACCGAGCCGCGGGTCCGGAGCTGCTTGCCGCGTGCCGTCCGCTCGGCGGCTGCGAGACCGGTTCCGCGAAAATCACTCCTGGATTCCGGCTGCCAGCCCGCTTCATCGTTCACGCCGTCGGCCCAGTGTGGCACGGCGGCCAGCGCAACGAAGATTCCCTGCTCGCCTCGTGCTACGAAACCGCCCTCAAGCTGGCCGAGCAGCACGGGCTAGGAAGCATCGCCTTTCCCGCCATCAGTTGCGGCGTCTACCGATTCCCGATCGATCGCGCCGCGGGCGTCGCGGTGCGCGCCATTCGCCGGGCCTTGCCCACCTGTCCAGGCATCCGGACGGTCCTCCTGGTTGCTTTCGACCCGTCCGTCGAAGCGGCTCTCGCGCGGGCGCTCACAGAATCCGTGTAGAATCGGCGGGGCGCGGCGTGTCCCACCGCAAGACCGGTACCGCGCGAAGGAGATGATCCCAGATGAGCAGGCGCAATACCAACGGCATCGGCCAGTCCACGTCCTCGTCGAAACTTCCTCTGCTTTCCCGACGCGGAATCTTGTATGTCTGGTTGCCGATCTTGTTGCTTGTCGTTCTCGTGACCATGGGTTCGCAGCAGCTGGTCCACCCCGCCCCGACCACCATCCGCATGCTGAGCGGCCCGGACGGCAGCAGCTACAGAAGCAATGCGGAGAAGTACAAGAAGATCATCGAGCGCTACGGCGTGAAGGTTGTGATTCTGCCGTCCCACGGCGCCGTCGACAACTTGCAGCAACTGGAGAATCCCAAGGTCAAAGCGGATGTGGGCTTCGTGCAGGGTGGTCTTACCGACGGTGGCGACATCTCGCACCTGATGTCGCTCGGCAGTATGTTCGCGCAGCCGTTGATGGTCTACTACCGTCACAAGGAACCGGTCGAGCTGCTGTCGCAGCTCAAGGGCAAGCGCCTGGCCATCGGTCCCGAGGGCAGCGGCGCGCGCACCCTCGCTCTCAAATTGCTCAAGGCCAATGAGATGGACGGCCCGCCCACGGTCCTGCTGGAGCTTTCCGGCGAGGAAGCCGCAGACGAGCTCATCGCCGGGAAGATCGATGCTGCATTCCTGATGGGCGACTCGGCCACGCCACAAGTCATGAAAAAACTCCGCGCCATCGACGACATCGAGATTGCGAATTTTCGCCAGGCCGACGGATATCTGCGCAAGTTCCGGTTCTTGTCCAAGCTGACCTTACCCGAAGGTGCGTATGACCTTGGCAAAGACGAGCCTCCGCGCACCTTGACCCTGGTCGGGCCGACGGTGGAGCTGGTGGCACGAAGAAACCTGCATCCTGCCCTGTCCGACCTGCTCATCACTGCCGCACGCGAAATCCACAGTGGTCCTGGACTGTACCGCAACGCTGGCGAATATCCGGCCCCGCTCGCGCGCGACTTCCCCATCAGCCCGGACGCCGAACGCTTCTACAAGTCGGGCGGCCATTTCCTCTACCAAAAACTGCCCTTCTGGCTCGCGAACCTTATTGACCATCTGATCGTGGTCCTGGTTCCACTGCTGGCCATCGTGTTTCCGGCGACCAAAGTCGTTCCGGCCCTGTATCGCTGGAAGATGCGCTCGCGCATCTACAAGTGGTACGGCGCCCTCATGACCATCGAGCGCGCCATGCTGGCGCGTCCGTCGGTCGAGGAGCAGACCCTTCTGCTTCAACGCTTCGAGGCCATCGAGAAAGTGGTCAACGAGATGAAGACGCCGCCTTCCTTCGGCGACCAGCTCTACGTGCTCCGCGACCACGTCCGCCTGGTACGCGAGCGCCTGTTCGCCATGGCCCAGTTGGCGGACAAGGCGCGCGTGGTGGAGCAACCGCCGGTGGTCTGAGACGCCAAACTTGCGAAGGTGGGGAAGCGACCGCTCAGTTGCAGCCCTCGACTGGAACAGCGGAGGGAGACGTGGAGCAGATTCGGCACTGCATGTCGATCTGCGTGCCGGCGGGGAGATCCTGGCCCCTCTGCGCTATGTCGTCTGCACTCCGGGCAATCCTGATCCATTGACCGTTGACCGGGCACATCCCCAGATCGTTCGCCAGATACCAGCATGTCTCCGAAACGCTTCCTGTGATTGGCGTCGTACCGGGATCACACTGCGGCATCCCTTTGGGGTCTTCGACGAAGATTATCTTGGACGGATCCTTGGGATCCTGCTGGGGATCGCGGTAGGCCACTCGGCAATTGGGCTTCCCGGTCGCAGGATCTACCCATAGCTTGTCGTTGATGCAGAGGTTCTGCTGCTTTTGGGCAATGGCTTTGCCGATGCCGCTCATCGCGGCCTGGAAGTCGGGCTCGCAGATGCTGTACTTCAAACCATTGGGGGTGAACTCGTCAATGAATGCCGACAGGCGCAATCCTGGCATGGCACCCCAGCCAGCCGCGGCCGGGTCGTATGTGTTCGGGTTGGCGGGCATGTGCGCCGGATCGTAGCAAGCCGGCCAGGTATCGTAGACCGTGGGATGGCCGGTGTCGGCGGTGTTCGGATTGGGAATCGCGTCGATCTTGTACGGAGTCGTCTTTGTGTCGCTGCCGCTGCGCGGCCAGC
>PMLH01000154.1 GCA_003159055.1 Myxococcales bacterium | reverse complement strand
GACAAGACCGGCACCCTGACCATGGACCACGTGGTGCTGGAAAAGCACTGCGACGTGCAGCTCGACGAGGACGACGACGTTCAGATGTTGGCGTACATCAACAGCCACTTCCAGACTGGCCTCAAGAACGTGCTCGACCGAGCGGTCCTGGCGCACAAAGAAGAGATTCACGATCAGTTCAAGGTGCCGGCCCACACCAAGATCGACGAGATTCCATTCGATTTCGGGCGCCGCCTGATGTCGGTCATCGTCGACACCCCGACGGGGAAGACCCGACTTATCTGCAAGGGCGCCCCGGAAGAGGTGTTCAAGCGCTGCTCCTCCTTCGAATACGACGGCGAAGTCATGCCGATGGAGACGGTTCTCATCGAAGACCTTCGCGAGGAGTACCGTCGCCTATCGGCGGACGGTTTTCGCGTGCTGGCTATCGCCTACCGGGACATGGAGCGCAAGGCCGCCTATGCCAAGGCCGATGAAAGCGGTCTCGTCCTGCGTGGCTACATCGCCTTCTTCGATCCGCCCAAGGAAACGACGGCGCCAGCGATTGCAGCCCTGCGCGAGCACGGCGTCTCCGTCAAGGTGCTGACTGGGGACAACGAGCTGGTCACCAAGAAGATCTGCCACGAGGTTGGCATCCCCACCGACCATATGCTCCTCGGCGCGCAGATCGAAGGCCTGTCCGATGTGGATCTGGCGAACGTGGTCGAGCGCACCACGCTGTTTGCGCGCCTGGCTCCGTCTCACAAGCAACGCATCATCCAGGCCTTGCAGAGCAAGGGGCACGTGGTCGGATTCCTCGGCGACGGGATCAACGACGCACCGGCACTGCGCGCTGCGGACGTGGGCGTTTCGGTCGACTCAGCGGTGGACATCGCGAAGGAGTCTGCCGACCTGGTGCTGCTCGAAAAGAGCCTGCTCGTGCTCGGCGATGGGGTGCTGGAAGGCCGCAAGGTCTTCACCAACATCCTCAAGTACATCCGCATGGGCGCCAGTTCCAGCTTCGGCAACATGTTGTCCGTCGTCGGCGCCAGCGCCTTCCTGCCTTTCGTGCCGATGGCGCCCATCCAGATCTTGACCAACAACCTGCTTTACGATTTTTCGCAGGTGCCTATCCCGGCCGACAACGTGGATCCCGAGCAGACGGCGCGGCCGCGGCCGTGGTCGATGACCGACATCACGAAGTTCATCTTGCTCATCGGTCCGTGCAGCTCGGTCTTTGACTACACGACCTATTTGTTGATGTATTTCATTTTCGGTGCGAACACCCCGGCCCAGGCTTCGCTGTTCCAGACCGGCTGGTTTGTCGAGTCGCTGATCACGCAGACCCTGATCATTCACGTCATCCGCACCAACAAACTCCCGCTCGTGCAAAGCCGCGCAAGCTGGCCGCTGAGCCTAACGACCTTGCTGGTCATCGCGGGCGGGCTCTACCTGCCGTACTCGCCGATAGCGGGAGCGCTCGGATTCACTGCGCTGCCTGCGTTCTACTGGCCGTTCCTGATCGTCACGGTTGGCTGCTACATCGCGCTCACCCAGGCGGTGAAGACGCGCTTCCTCAGGCAGGCGTGGAAGTAGCGCCGAGGATTTCCAGCTTTCCCGACGCACGACAGCCGACGCGCACACGTGCCCCGCGCCCAAGTCGCCCCTCCACGATCTCGCTGGCCAACGGGCCTTCGACCAAACGCTCGAATGCGCGACGCAAAGGCCGGGCACCCAGGCTGCGATCGGTCTCGCGGCGCAGCACTTCTTTGGTGACCGTCTCGTCGATTTCGAAGCTGATGCCTCGCTCTGCCTGCAGGCGCCGACTTGAATCGCGCGCGATGCGGCCCACGATGGCGGCCAGCTCTTTCTCCGACAGCGGTGCATAGCAGAAGACCTCGTCGATGCGGTTCCACAGCTCGGGCGGCAGCTTGCCTCGCGCCAGCGCCAGGACCGTCGACGCCGCCGGAACCCGCGTGCGGCGATAGCATTCGCTGCCAAGGTTCGAGGTCATCACAATCGCCGCAGACGAGAAGTCGACGGTTCGCCCACGGCCGTCGGTCAGGCGGCCGTCTTCCAGAACCTGCAATAGAACCAGCGCCACTTCGCGGTTGGCCTTTTCCAGCTCGTCGAAGAGCACCACCGAGGCGGGACGCCGCCGGATGGCCTCGGTCAGTTGACCGCCATCCTCGTGGGCCAGATAGCCCGGGGGCGAGCCAATCAAGCGCGCAATCGAGTGCGCCTCGCTGTATTCGGATAGATCGATGCGCACAAGTGCAGACTCCCCGTCAAACAGGGTTTCCGCGATGGCCCGGGCGGTTTCGGTTTTGCCGACCCCGGTGGGGCCGAGCAAGAGAAACGAGGCCAGCGGCCGGTGCCCGCGAAAACCCGCGTAGCTCCTGCGCAGTGCGGACGCGATGGCGGCTCGTGCCTCGGCGTGGCCGACCACACGTTCGGCCAGGCGCTCTTCCAAGCTGCGAAAACGTTCGTCGTCGTTGCGCAGGAGCTGGCTTGGCGGAGCGCCGGAAGCGTCGGCGACCACCGCGGCGATGTCGGCCGCGGCGATCTCGTTTTGCGATAGGCGTTCGGCGCGCGCAACCGCGATTTCCGCGATGGCTATCGCGCGTCCTGGTTGCCCGCGTTCGCTCGGGTAGCGGGGCGAAAGGCGAAGCAGCGACGGAGCCACGTCGAGGGCGAAGCTCACATGGGCTGCCGCCCCGACGCCGTCGAGGCCAGCTTCGATCATTTCGAGCGCGACGGCCGGCTCGGGCGGCACCAGCACCACGGTCTCGCACTGATTGGTCAAATCGGGGCTGGTAACCTCAAGCCGCCGAAGATCAGCCGGGGTCAGCGTGACGAGCCAGCGCCGTCCTGCGGCTGCGGTCGCCAGAAGTTGCAGAACGCCGTCTGAGCCTTCGGGCCCAAGCCACGTCGAGCCTTCGAGCACAACCGGCGACGCGATCGCCGCGCGTCGATGGAACATGTTCAGCAACGCGCCCGGCGATGGCGGCGCGCCAAAATCTCCGGCTGGAACGACCGGCGGTTCAAGGCTAGCGGCCGACAGCGCCGAGAGCAGGGCAGAGCGGCCGGAACCGGGTTCGCCCACCACCAGCACGACCCGGGCGGTCTTTGCCTGCAGCAGATCCAGCAGACGTCCGACCTCGCGCTCCCGGTGAAGAACGGCAACCTGCGGAGGCGAGAGCGGAATCAGTCGCCATCCACCTTCGAGCGGGGAGGTCTGCTCGCATGGCTGGCTCTCATCGTGGTCTGGTCGTTCGGCGTTGGCCTCGCTGGGCGGCGAGGGCTTCCGCAGATCCGATCCAGCCGAATCCGTCGGCACAGGATCGGCCACCGTGGCACGCGGACAGCGGCGTTCAGACGGGACGGTCGGCCCCGTCAGCGATCGCATCACGATCCCTCTCAGCTTGGCCGGATCCAAGGCCGCGAGGCGCAGGGCTTCGGTCGCAGAACCTTCGCTGCGTAGGATGGCGAGCAGGAGATGCAGCGAGGTGGTTTGGGTCGCGGCAAAACCCAACGCGATGTCACGACTGAGTTCGCTGATGGACGCCAAGTCGACGCCGTCATTCGGCCGGACCTTGCTGCTTTGAAGCTCGACCGCCGTCAGGGGAATGCCTCGCTCGGCAAGCGCCCGGCACGCCGCGCCGCCAGTGCGAAGAATGCCGAGCAAGATGTCGAGCGTACTTACCGGCCGAGCGGCGGCGGTCGCGAGGCGCTGGGCCTCGCCGAGGGCGGAGGCAAGGTCGTCGCTCGCAGGTGCGCCTACATCGGCCGGGAGTTGGCCAGCAGAGTATTTTTCGGCACCGAAAACATGCGACATCATAGAACAAGCTAGCAGCGCAGTATTTCTCGTCAAAAAACCCCTGTGCTTCCCATGGCAAAAACGGCTACATTTGCTGCTGAAGCAACTGATCCAGCGAGGTTTCGATGTTGAAGCTCAGCCGTGCATTGATGTTCGTCCTTGGGACCGTCCTTCTCATCTCTGCTGTCCAGGCGGCCAAGCCTGAGGACGTCTTCAAAGGGCGGATCGTCCTCACGGACAGTCGGCTCCCCTCCCGGTTCCCGTCTGAGGGCGCTTTCGTTCAGGCGATTCATCGCGCCTCGATCGACAGGGTCTGGCCCCTGGAAGAGAAGGGCAACGATCATGCTGTCTGGAAGCTCGAATACATCGCGTTCTTCGCGCGCCCGCTGAACGACAACGAGATCACCGTCAAATTCTGGGAGATAGGTGGTGGCTCGCAGCGCTTCGTGGCCGGGGACGAACAGTACACGCGCGAGCGCGGAAGCCGCATCTTTTCGGCCAGCATCACGGTCGCCAAACCGGAATTCGAAACCAACAAGCAATACCTGATGACCATCGAGTCCGGCAGCCGCGTTTTGGCACAAACCAAGTTCTGGCTGCGCGGCAAGGGCCCGAAGTACAGCGGCAAGGTCGAATTCACCGACGAGGAAGCGAAACAGAGGTAGTTTTGCGGAAGGGCTTCTCGTGAAGCCTCAAGCGTGGATCTGTAGCTGTCGACCTTATCAACGACGAGTGCTCGCCCTCGAAGTTGCGTCGCGACGCGCTCGGGCAGTATTATCATTGGGAAAGAAGATCACGTGAAACACAACAGACAAACTGCAGCCTTTGCTTCGATCACGCTCGTTGGCGCGCTATCCTCGTTTGCGGCATGCAAGGGCGGCGCGGGGGACGAGGAGTGGACACGCCGACTGAGCGAAGCCAACGACAAGGTGGTCAGCTGCAAGAAGGACCTGAGTGATCTCAAGAGCCAGAACGCCGAGCTCAAGCAAAAGCTGGCGCAAGCGATGACCGCTCCCGAACGCGTGCAGCTCACCGATCCCGACATCCTGAATCTCATCGCCGAGATCAAGGGCAAGAAGGGCGCAGGCGACGACGGGGAAATCGTGCTCGGCAAAGGTGACTTGAATCCCAAAGAGGCGAGCAAGGTGGTGCGGCAGGGCGCGCAGGCGCTGCAGAAGTGCTACGAGCGCGCGCTGAAGAAGAACACCGCCCTGCAGGTCCAGGCGGCCCTCAGCGTGATGCTTGAGATTACGGTGAAACCGAACGGGCAGGTGAAGACGATGAGCCTTTCACCCCAAGTCGACAATGACATGACTGAATGTGTTCGCGCCACCGTCGAACACTGGAAGTTCCCGCCGTTCTCTGGCGAGCCCGTTGTGGTTGCCCAGAGACTAACGCTCACTCCGAAGAGCTGATCGGACAGAGCACAGAGTGAACTGATGACCCCCGGAGCGCCGGACAACTGCACCTTTGGGTTGCGTCCGAGAGGTGCCTCTGCACACTCTGTGACCTCTCAGTTCGTCGCGTCGGGGCGGAGCTGGGCGGTGGTTCGTTCGGTGCAGACCGGGCCGACGCCGCGGATGGCTTGACAGAGTTTTTGGTAGCGCGCTTCGATTGGGCGGTCAGCTGTGCGTGGACGTTTCCCTGGATCGACGACTGTCAACCGCATCGACGTGAGTGAGCTGGTGTCGACGTTCATCGCCCGGGAGAGCGCGTAGTAGAGAACCGCGATGCGATGGGGATAGTGCCGAGCGGGGCCACGATCGATGTAGCGCGGGCCGTGGTTGTAGTGAGCCCAGTACGCGTGTGTCTTGTGCGAACATGGAATGTATTTCTGCTTGGTTCGTAGCATTCCGTGACTGTCCCGCGTTCGCACTGTCACGCTGGTGATGCCGCCGCCGTCACGCCAGTGGGCCAACTCGCGCGCACCGATGTCGATGTTGGTCACCGGATCCATCACCGCTTTCCAATTCATTCCCCGCACGTGGCCATTCACGCAGCGACCTTGCTTGTCGACGATGCAACGGATGCCCATCAGACCGCCGTCCTTTGCGTAGACGGTTCCATTCTTCATCGTGGTGCGGACTGCCTTTTCGTCCATATCGCTTTCATTGAGCATCACCGCGAGAATCAGAGATGCGGGGATGTCGTAGCGTTGCGACGACTCGTGCACAGCATGCGCAATCCGCGTGCAATAGGCTGGCTTCCACGCTGCCGTTCGCCACCGCACGCGATCCTTGACCTCGCAAAGGGTGTCGGCCAGGCACGACTCGTTCGGGGCCTCGGGCGCGGTCCTTGCAGGCTTGGGCGCCTCGCTGTGCGCCGCCGGTATCACCGGATGAACATTTTGTGTTGGAATGGCAAACGGAAACGCCATCATGCCTGCAAACGCGGCGATGGCATTCGTCACCGAACTTTGACCGAATACTGGAAACACTCAGAATCCTTGGAAAGACCTAGAAGCTGTCAGCGCGTCGGCTTGGTAGCCGGTATCTCAACACCGGTTCGCCTGCGGCGAGGTCCGGAGGGGAAAGTTGGTTCGGTCGAAAAAACATCTTTACTTTGCGTTTGGGGTTCCGTCAACCAGAAAAATTTTCCCCTCGGTGAAATCCGCGGATGAGTCTATGACTGATCCACAGAAAGTACGGCTTGCATGGGCAGAATCGTGGACATATTCGTTCCGCTCGATTCATCTGATGAACCACTCGGCGAGATGGTTTCGCGGCGGATCGGCGTTCCCTCGCGCGATCTTGGCGAGATTCGACTACTCAGGCGCTCGCTCGACGCTCGCAAGGCGCACATACTGGGCCACCGCCTTCGCGTCGAGGTCATTCTCAAGAGCGAAAGCCAAGACAAGAAAACAGCGGAATCTCCGAGGAGAATCTGGCCTAGCTCGATTCCTCGTCCGCGCGTGGTTATCGTCGGATCTGGTCCTGCTGGATCCTGGGCAGCGCTGCGGCTTGCAGAAGCGAACGTTCCCTCGACGATTTTCGAGCGCGGAAAACCCGTGCAACNNGTACACGCGCACCAAAGATCGCGCGGCAGTGGAACGCGTGCTAAGCGATTTGGTTCGCTTCGGTGCGCCGGACGAAATCACCGTCGAGTCGAGACCGCATGTCGGGTCGAATCGACTTCCTAAGGTTCTCTCCGCCTTGCGCTCATTCCTTGAAGCGCGCGGCGTGAGCTACCGATTCTCTTCTGTGCTTTCCCAGATCGCGGTTCGCGAGGGAAGGATCGTCGGCGTGAGAACCACCGACGGTGAAGACCTCCCTGCGGACATCGTGGTCTTGGCGTGTGGCCATTCAGCGCGCGATGTGTATGCGTGGGCGGCCGAGGCTGGCGTGGCGATCGAGCGCAAGGGCAGCGCGGTCGGGGTTCGCATCGAGCACCCGCAGCCGGTCATCGACCGCATTCAATACGGCCGAGCGGCCGGCGACCCGCGACTGCCCGCCGCCTTCTACGAAGTAAGCGCCGAGGCCCGTGGTCGCGGCGTCTACAGCTTCTGCATGTGCCCGGGCGGTTTCATTGTTCCCGCCTCGACGGAGAGCGACGGTGTGGTGGTCAATGGCATGTCCTTGTCTCGTCGCGATTCGCCCCACGCCAATGCAGCCATGGTGGTGACCGTGCGCCCCCAGGACTACGGCGAGTCCGCGCTGGGGTGCTTGGCGGGGATCACGTTCCAGCGTGGAATCGAGCAGGCTGCGTTCGCCGCTGGCGGAGGATCATTCCGCGCACCGGCGCAGCGCCTCGTCGATTTTCTGGCGAGGCGGGAAAGCACGTCCTTGCCCGGGTCGAGCTATCACCCAGGAGTCGTCCCGTACCCCATGGATTTGATTCTGCCCGCGGTTGTGACGGCTTCGCTGCGCGAGGGTCTGGCGGACATCGGGCGGCGCGTGCGTGGCTTTCTCCATGAGGACGCAGTTTTGATTGCGGCCGAGACGAGAACTTCTGCGCCGGTGCGGATCCTTCGCGATCCGACATCGTTGGAATCGCCCTCGCTGCCCGGGCTGTATCCGGTCGGAGAGGGAGCAGGTTATGCCGGCGGAATCGTCAGCGCAGCCATCGACGGCGCTCGCGCAGCCGAGGCCATTCTCTCTCGCGCGGGGATCTAGCTTGCACTGTTCACGAGAATCGAGGGCTTCCCTATCACCGGAAGGGATCGTCCTTGTCGTCCGGCGACACCGATGGAGGGCCCTCTTCAGTCTCGCCGTCGCCCCCCGCAGCATCCATGCCTTCCATTTCGGCTCCCGCGGGCAGGAGGGTACCGTCGAGGTAGCGCAGAAACATGTCGAGAAAGCCCGATTCCTTGGACGACAGGCGATCGAACATGGCACCTATCTGGAAGGCGTCGGCGATCGCCGTGCACCAGACCACGCGCGCGCGCAGGGGCAGTGGCTCAGATTCTGAATTGCTGCCAATCAGGAGGACCAGCTCGACCGTGAGTCTTTCTCCAGAGGGCAAGGCCTCGGTTGTGATGAGGCAAATGCCGGATCGGGAAAGATCGCGGGTTCGCGCCGCGAGTCCGCGGCCGCTGCTGGCGTGCACGGCGGCCTGCACGTCGACCTGAAAGCGCGGATAGCGTCGCGATCCGTCGTTGCCTCCGTTCATTGTCCTCCTACCGGCTTCTCGGACAGGCAGGCTCCGAATGCACCTGCCGACATAGCATCCAATTCGGCTTCAACTTCCTTCGGCCGAAGCCCTTGACCTTGGCCATCTCCCGCGGACGTCGCGAGCAACCGACGGCGTTCGAAGTACAGCCGGTTGATCGTCGTTTCGATGTCGCGCCGAAGTTCTGCCATGTGAAGGGCTTGGGCTTGGGCTGCCAGCTCCTCGGTCGAGAAGACCAGCTTGCCAAGGTCCCATGTGGCCCGTGCCTCATATCGTATGTCATTTACGGTGTCGATCCCAAGAGGGGAAGATAGTGCTGTCGACGAGTTGTTGACATCGAGTGACTCGCTGCGACCGTATCGCCTGGAGACCAGAACGCGCAGCTCGGGCAGCCATGCCGCATGTCCTGCGCGCGTTACGTACGAACGGGCACGCTCGGGCTCAGTCAAGGCCAACTCCACGGCCTTGCGCCGAGCCATCGTGAGGCAAGTCGCGTCCGCGTCGCGTAGCTCGACGGCAGGTGCGCTGCGCGCTGGTTGTGCGGACGGTTCGGGCGCGCCATCCAGTGCGACGCACTGGACCGGCAGAGGCTGTGCGCCGAGGGGAAAGGCAGCGAAGGCAAAGCCCTCGATCTTGTGTCCGGCCGGCGCGAGGGTGGCGGCGGCGCGCAACGAAACCTTCGGCATCAGCCACGCGAGCCACGACGGGCTCGTATGACGGGACATCTTCGATGACCTTGTCGTGTCGCCGCGCAGATCGGCCGTCACGGTTGCATCGACGGAGGCGTAAAGGCCATCGTTGGTGGCCAGCCAGACATGGTGGTCGCTGACCGCCGCGTCGAGCGGAGGCGGACCGTTGGGAATCGGGACGGGCGTCCACTGTTGACCTTGATCGGACGACATCCAGAGATCTTGAGCCAGAGCAAGCCAGGGCATGGCAGGCCCGGCTGGACAGACCAGTTTGCGCGCCCCGGGTGGGGCGGTTCTCATCTCGCGGCGCCCTTCTGGTGGAATCGCCAGGATGCCCGCAGAGAGCAGTGCGACCAGGGTTTCCCCGCAGAAGGCAAGGTCGACCACAACCGCAGGGGCGTCGACGATGCCGTTCCCAGTCGCGCCGGCCATGTGAATCGCGGTTCCGTTGGCCCACGCCATGCGTCTGCCAGTCGGCGAAATCGAGAAATGCTGTGTCGGCGAGGGCAGCTTGATGAAGCGAGGTTCGACACCACCCGTCGACAACAGGGCGAGCGATGTGCCCTTGTCGACGACGATGCGATCCTTGGCGACCGCGATGCGCGGCCCAGTCCATTCACGGCCGAATCGCAAGGCCAAATCGCCCGTCTCGCCGAGGCGGAATAGCCCGCGACCGTTGCCGATCCAGATTTCGACGGCATTCGCTGACAGAGCGGGTGGAAAATCCGTCACAGGGGTCGGCACAGTTCGGCGAGCCGCACGCCAGGAACGACGCTGCCCCAGCCGGCTTTCGTCTTCGACCAAGTCATCGGTGTAGTCGGAGCCGCGGTCGATCTCCGGAATCTCCAGCCGATCGAGCGTCCGCTCAGCGGCTTGCTTTGCCGACACTCCTTGGTTTTCCTCGTAGGCGGCGTCTGTCTCGGAAAGGCGCGAGAGCAATCGTCCATCTTCGCCCAAAATCAGAACTTCCTGTTTGCGAAGAGCAGCGGCCTGTCTGCCGGCGGCCACCACCCTCGTGACCGGACCCGAGAGAACCGGAAGCCAGTCAGCGTGTGCGGACTGCGATGGAACAAGGAAAGCGACGTGGGCGAGGGCAAGGACGATGGCTGTGCGCATGCCTCTCCGCACAGCAACTCCCGTGCCTGCTTGAAAGCCAGGCAGCTTTCGGATTTTTCACGACTCTCTCCGTCCGACAATCGGACACGCTGGCCGATTTCAGGCGGTTGCTTGGCCGGAATCGCCGCCTGCACCCAGCGCCCGCTCACACGGGATTGCCTCGAGAACGATAGCGGCGGTGGCGGCGGCCACCTGCCAACGGAAGATCTCGGCGGCCAGTTCCAGCTTGTCTTGCACGACGATTTGGATGTACGGCTGCCCGGCGATGTGCAGGGCTTCCATTGACTCCGGTGGAATCGACGACGGATCGTCGGGGGCCTGCAGCTGCACGAAGACGCGATCGGGCGGGTAGCTTGATTGCAGCGGCTCGTCGCCAATCACCACGATGCCCCGCCTGGCCTTGTGAGTCGCCCGCGTCATGAGCAGTGAAATCCAGCGCACGAGCGGTTCGAGCGACTTCGACGCCAGCAACGTCAGTTTGTGTCGCCCGTGCTTCGCCATCGCCCCGAGCAGTACGCCCAAGCTCGCTCCGGGATTGTCTTCCAGCCGCTCGCCTCGGCACGCTTCGGCCATCGCGTTGGCTCGTGCGACCAGCCGCACCGGATCCAGACCCGCAAGCACCGCGGGAACCAGCCCGGCAAAACCAAGCGCTGCGGAACATCCGTCGACATTGATCGAATCCAAGAAGACCTTCGCATAGCGGTGCGATTCGGCCACTTGCACGAGGTCGCTGCCCGAGATGGTCAGGGCGGCAAAGTGCTGCCCAGTGCGCTGGGCATTGCCGAGCCGGTGATCCATCATCTTCGACCGCAGACGCTGCTCTTCGCCCTGCAGCTCCTTGCCCATCCGTGCCACCGGTGAGTAGATGAGCACAAGCGTGGACTCGAGGTGAACCATCTCTTCGATGCTTGCAAGCGATTCCGGTCTGCGGGCTTGGGCGATGTGCATGCGCATTCCCGACGTACCCCACAGGCGACAGACACTGCCGATCGCCGAGTCTTCCTCCGAATCTAAGAGGAGGACCACGTCTTTCAGGCGTGCCTGCCGCACATGGTCGGCAAAGGCGAGGATTTCCGGAACCTTGCCGCCCATTTCCTGCGGCAAGGAAACCCAACCAAGATCGCTGCGGATGGTCGCGTGCAGCGAACCATCAGGCGAGAAAAGCGAAGGGTCACGCTGGAACAGCTTCCTTGGAAAACCTCGCCCGGCAAGATGCAGCCGTTCGCTTTCAGTCATGAACGCCACTGCGGACGCCGTTTCGATGGCAGCGACTTTGGCGATGCGCCGGGCATGGCGTCCGCCAGCGAAGTTGGTCGAAAGCCACGTGTCGACCATCGCGCAGGCGTCGGTCTCACTGAGCATGCGACCCGCAAGACACAGCACGTTCGCGTCGTTGTCGATGCGCGACAGGCGGGCGCCTTCGATGGAGGATGGAACCGCAGCGCGAATGCCACGGACCTTGCCGGCTGCCATCGCCATTCCCTGTCCGGTCGCGCAGACCAGGATGCCGGCCGCGCCGGGTTCGCTGCGCACCTTGCTGGCCACGGCGTACGCAAACTCGGGGTAGTCGCAGGCGGTGTCGGAGTCGGTTCCCAGATCAACGACGTCTTTTCCTTGCGCACGCAAGCGCTCCACCACCGTTTTGCGTAGACTAAATCCCGCGTGATCACTACCCGCGTAAATTCTCACGGCGTCTCCCTCCCGAGGTCAGAATGAAGATAGCCACCTGGAACGTCAACTCCATTCGCAAACGGCTGGACCGCGTCATTGCTTGGGTCGGCGAGCATCAGCCGGATGTCCTGTGCCTGCAGGAAACCAAGGTCGAAGACGACGCATTTCCGCGCGACGAGCTGGAATCGGTGGGATATCACGCGTTGTGTCATGGGCAAAAGACCTACAACGGGGTCGCGCTGCTCGGCCGCGAGCCGATGCTCCATCCGGTCAAGGGGTTTGGTGATGGGGGCGATGACGGGCAGGCGCGTTTCCTGGTGGCAGAGGTTGACGACTTGAAAGTCGGCACCGTCTATGTGCCAAACGGGCAAGAGGTTGGGTCGGAAAAGTTCCGTTACAAGTTGGAGTGGCTTGGACGATGGCGCCGCTGGCTGGAAACCAGCGCCGATGCCGCCGCACCGCTCGCTCTGTGCGGCGACCTGAATGTTGCGCCAGAAGACCGGGACGTGTACGACCCAGCGGCTTGGAAAGACCAGGTCCTGTGCCACCCAGACGAGCGGGCCGCCCTGGCCAAGGTCTGCAATTGGGGGCTCACGGACGCCTTTCGCCTGCACCACCAGGAAGCGGGGCAGTACAGCTGGTGGGACTATCGGCAGCTGGGCTTCCCGAGGAATCTCGGACTGCGAATCGACATGATCTTGTGCTCGGCCCCGCTGGCGGCACGCTGCACGTCTGTGAGCATCGACCGCAACGCACGCAAGGGGAAGGAACCGTCGGATCACGCCCCGGTCATCGCCGAGTTCAAGTAAGACTTCAGAACCAGTGGCGGAAGCCATAGGCGATGCGCTCGAGCATGCGCACCAGCAACGAACGGCGGCGAAACATCGCCCAGTCAATGGCGTGCCCGGCTCGCATATCGGCCTCCAGCATGTCGGCCACTTGTCCGTTGAGCTCACGGTCGAGCACGTTGACCACCATTTCCAGGTTGTAAGCTAGCGAACGGTGGTCGAAGTTGTAGCTGCCGACGGAGACGAAGTCGTCGTCCACCACCAGCGCCTTGGTGTGCACGACCGGGTGATGCTGGAAGATGCGAATGCCGGCTTGCAAGAGAGTGCCAAAAGTCGCGCGTGAGGCCAGGTCGACCGCGGTGGAGTCGCTTTGCTTGGGAACCAGGATCCTGACGTCCACCTTGCGAGACACTGCCGTGGCCAGGCTGCGGATGAACCCCGGATCTGGCAGAAAATACGGACTGGCGAGGTAGATCCTGCGCTTGCTCGCACGGATGGCATGCAGCGCTGCCCGGCGGATGGCGAAGCGGTCGAGAACCTCGCGGTTGGAGATCACCACGAGCGGGGCGTCACCTGTGGCCGCCGATTTTCCGAGCCGCTTGGCCGGAAGACGCATGCGCCTCTTCACCCGCCAGTTCCAGGTGCGTAGGAACACGGCCTCGATGGCTGGCACGGCAGGGCCGCGCACCTCGATCGCAGCGTCGTGCCATCCCCAGCCACCTTCGCTCGGCGACGTCCAGTGGTCCGAGATGTTAATGCCACCCGTGAATGCGACCGTACCGTCGCAGACCAAGGTCTTGCGATGATTGCGACGAATCAGGGTCCAGAAATGGGGGCGCCAAAATCGGTATGGGTGATAGGGCATGACCCTGACGCCCGCCTGACGCATGTTTTCGAAGAACACAGGCGAGTTGTGGCGGCAGCCGACCGAATCGTACAGCACGCGGACCTCCACCCCGCGACCTGCTGCCCTGCCAAGGGCGTCGGCGAAGCGCCGCCCGATGGCGTCGTCGTTGAAGATGTACATCTCAAGGGAGATTCGGGCGCCTGCGCCGTCAATAGCAGCCAGCCACGCCGGGAACGCTTCGCTGCCGTTGCGCAAGAGACGCACGCTGTTGCCCCCGACCAGAGCCTCGGGCTCCTCGATGGTCGCAAGGGCTTCCGCCGGAATACGTATGGGCGTGGGGCGGGACAAGGCTGTCCCCGAGTGTATCAGCAGGGCAAGTGAGTGAATTGTCGATTGTGCATTCTCGATTTGACCAGCGACGGACGAGCGAGTAGCCTCTCTCTCCCCGATGGGTCGAGAAGAGCACATAGAGTTTCAAGGACGAGTGATCGAAGTCTTGCCCGCGGGCAACTTCCGGATCGAGCTCGAAAACGGCCATCAAGTGTTGGCGCACCTCGGGGGCAAGCTACGTAAGCANNGTCGTTCGTTTCTTACGGGAGCTTGGTCATGGGACTTTCGGCCTTGGTATTGCTTTCGGTGCTGGCGCAGGCCGCGCCCACCCCGTCGGAGGTGGGGTTGTCGGTTGCCCCTTTGGTCGATCGGGTGAAGGGCTCTGTCGTCACCATTCAGAGCACGAAGGTGATACCGCGCGTCGTGAACGAAGACCCGATGATGCAG
>PMLH01000410.1 GCA_003159055.1 Myxococcales bacterium | reverse complement strand
CGACAAGGCGAAGTCGCCCAAGGCGGCGTCACAGGTTGCATCCAGCACGGGCCTCTACATGCCCGGACGTGGCTACTTCGTCAGCGTTGCCGCGTCGACCAAGGTCTGCACCAAGCCCCAGACTGTCACCCTGTCCAAGTCGCTGAAGTAGCGGCGCATGGCCCTGGGCGGCCTGCTGCTGCTGGTGGCTGGGCTCTGTCTTGGCCCAGTCGAAGAGACCGATCTGTTCTTCCGTCTGGCGGCCGGTGAGCAATTCCTACGCACCGGCCATCTGGTCCATCGCAATCTCTTCTCGTTCACCTTCCCCNNCTCGACAGCGCGTGGTTGTTCGACGTCGCGGCCGCCGCACTCTATCGGCTGGGGGGATTTCCCGCGGTGGTGATCGGCAAGACCCTCGTCGTGCTTGCCATCGCCGCCATCGCGTTTCGGGTGTGTCGGTCGCTTGGTGCGGGAAAGCTGGTGGCGGCGGTGGTTCTTGCCTGTGCCTTCTTCTGCATGCGCGAACGCCTTGTGGAGCGTCCACATCTGTTTTCGCTTCTGGGCGAGGTCGCACTGCTGGGGCTTCTGCCGAGCATCGTGCAGAACCGCCGCCGGCAGTGGCTTGTGTTGCCGCTGGTCGTGCTGTGGGTGAATCTTCACGCGGGCGCGTTTCTGGCAGTCGCGGTGCTGGGCCTTGCCACCATCGGTGCGCTGCTCGACCGACAACCGCTGCAAGTCGTGCTCAAAACGGCCGTCTTCGCGGGCGTTTCGCTCACGCTGCTGGTGGTTTCTCCCGTCGGCGCCGGCATCTTTCGCTACCTCTCTTTTCACGTCGGCATCTTCGACATCCACCCCGTCGACGAGTTCCGCAACCTGACCTGGCGATCGGATGCACCGTTCATCCTATTGGCGCTCGCAACCATGGCGCTCCTGGCGGCCTCGCGACGGCAACCGTGGCTCCTGCGCATGCCCGCCTTCGGGCTGGCAGCGCTCGGCGCGTGGCACATTCGCTTCAGCGCGGACGCCATGATGGTCCTCGCCGTCGTTGCGGCACCAGCGCTCGAAAACGTGGTCGGCCGCTTCTCGGTGCTTGTCTCGCGCACGGCAGCCGTATGTTTTCTTGCCGTCATCGTCACCTTTGTCCTCGCTCCGCGACTCGCCGAAGCTAGCCGCGGCGGACGTTTCCTGATGGCGGATCTCGATTCGACATCCCTGCCCACCGCCGCACTCCGTTTCGTCGAAAGGCATGGTCTGCGCGACCGCATGTACAACGACTTCGAAACTGGGGCCTACCTGCTTTGGCAGGGATACCCGAGGTTTCGGGTCTTCGTCGATCCACGCCTGCCCGCCTATCCGACCGATTTTCATCGGCTGCTCGGGCGCATGGACATTTCCCGTGACGAGTGGACGCAGGCCATGGACGGCCTCGGCGTCGAAAGCGCGCTGCTCGACTACGCGGGGATCAACCGCCGCGTGGCTTTCTGGGATCCCGACGCATGGGCTCTGGTTTTTCGCGCGAAAGACAGCCGCGTCTTCGTGCGCCGGCTGCCCAAGTGGAAAGCTCTGATTGCCGAGCTTGAGATCCCCGCCAGCTTTGATTTCACCGTCGAAAGTGGCGCGACCACGCGGCCTATCGCAAAACCTCCGGTCGGCTCTCCGGTCACGCTTTGCGAATGGCAGATTCGCCTCGGCGATCTCTACTTCGATCTCGAGGGCAGCAAAAGTTCAAAGGCCGTCGCGTCGTATCGAGCCGCGCTGACAGCACCCGAGGGTTGTCTCGGGCCCGAGCATGAGCTTTCCGCCGCGGCCTGGATCGGATCGCTCGACGTTTCCGCCGGGCGATTCGCCGACGCCCTGCCGCTGCTCGACCGCGCTCTCGTGCGCGCCCCCACCGACACCGCCGTGCTCACCAACCGCGCGCTTGCCCTGGAAGGCGTAGGCCGCGCGACTGAAGCGCGCGAGAACTGGGCCCACATCGCCGCCCTGTCCCCAACCACCGCCCTCGGAAAAAAGGCAGCCGAGAGGGCATCGGGGCCGTAGCCTGACTACACCGCTTCCGGCTTGCCAAACGGATGACCGCGCCGCATTTGGTACGCTTCGAGGTACAGCTGCTCGTAAGCCGCGGCGGCGCGATTCCACGAGAAGTCCTGCAACATCGCCTTCTTTCGCATCTGCGCGATGTGACCGGGACGGTCGAAGTAGGTCGACAGCGCCCAGCCGATGGTGTCGGCGATGGCGCCCGGGTTGAGGTCCCAGAAGATGAATCCCGTCCCGTTTCCGGTGGCTTGGTCGTAGTTCTCGACGGTGTCGACCAAGCCGCCGGTGCCGCGAACGATGGGCAAGGTGCCGTAGCGCTGGCTGTACATCTGATTTAGGCCACAGGGCTCGTACCGCGAAGGCATCAGCAGGAAATCCGCGCCAGCTTCAATGCGGTGGGCAAGCCCTTCGTCGAACCCAATATGCGTGAAGAAGCAATCTTTGTGGCGACTGGCCACGTGTGTGAAGAAGTGCTCGGCTTCGGGATCGCCATTGCCGAGCAAGACCATCTGCAGGTTCCACGACAAGATGCGATCGAGCGCGTGGGCCAGCACGTCGAAGCCCTTCTGTGGCGTCAGCCGGCCGACGACACCGAAGAGCGGGACGTTGGGGCGTTCGGGCAAGCCGAGCTGCCGCTGCAGGGCCGCTTTGCAGACCGCCTTGCCGGCAGTGTCTTCGGCGGAAAACGGCGCTGCAACCAGCGGGTCGGAGGCCGGATTCCACTCATGGGTGTCGATACCGTTGAGCACACCTCGCAAATCGCGACTGCGCAGGGCCAGCTCGCCGTCGAGACCGAAACCGTAGGCCGAGGTTTGCACCTCGCGCGCGTAGTTCGGGCTGACGGTCGAGAGCAGATTGGAGTGACGGATGGCGGCCTTCATCAGGTTGAGATCGCCAAAGTGCTCGAACTCGGCGGGGTTGTAGTGGTTCGAGCCGAGCCCCGTGATGAACATGGCGCCGCTTTCGAAATTCCCCTGGTAGGCCAGGTTGTGAATCGTGAACAGCGTTCCGGCACCGTGCAGGGGTTTTGACCACTCGACCGTGTTCACGTACACCGGCACCAACGCCGTCTGCCAATCGTTGGCGTGAATCACGTCTGGAATGAACCCGAGGATCTTGCATACCTCGAGCGAAGCCCGCGAAAAGAATGAGAAGCGCTCGAGGTTGTCGGTGTAGGCCTGACCGGGTGGGCCGTAGAGGTGCGGACGATCGAAGAAGCGATTGTATTCGACGAAATAGACCGGAACGTCGCTGCCGGGGAGCTTGCCCATGCGCAATCCGGCCCGCGCTTGTCCGAAGTACATGGGCACCGACAACGTGCCCTCGAGACGCTCGAGGCTGTTCCACGGAATGCCTTGGTAGAGCGGCATCACGACGCGAATGTCGATGCCACGCTGGCGGAGACTGCGCGGCAGCACGCCCGCGACGTCGGCCAAACCGCCCGTCTTCCGGAACGGGGCGACCTCGGATGCGACGAACAGAACCCTGAGGCGCTGGGGCTCGCTTTCCACCGTGACCTGCGACGGTGTCACCCGCGTTACGCCGGTCGGGCTTGGGGCAGGCGCTGCCGCTTTCGGTCTGGGAGCAGCCACCCGCGCTCGGGCCGCCGTCGGCCCCGACCGAGCGGACTGGTTCTCGGGCGAAGAAATCCCCTGCGAAGGGGCATCGCCAGATTTCAACGCTGGGCCACTGGGCGCCTCGCCCTCCGCGCGCCGAGGGCGCGCAGAGCGCTTAGGACGCGTAGATCCGATAGTCGATGTCGGGGAAGATGTTGTCTTGCGCTTCAACGGATGCCAGGTACTTCTCGTCCACCTGCCCCTTCTTTAGGTCATCGTAAAGTCGGGAGAAGCGGATGATGTGCTCATTAAGTCGGCGGGTTGCGTAGGGAACTGTTGTCCCGGTGGACATGATAAACGTCCAATCGCTCGACTGCGCAAGCATCAACTCGCGCGACGCCTGCTTGAGCGCGCGTACGGTCAGCGGATTTGACGCCCCCCAATGGGTGCGGGCCAACTCGACCATGCGCTCGCCAGCGGCGTGGATATGGCGCCAGGTCCAGGCGTTGCTTTCGTTCAGCCACTGTTCGCAGTAGCCCTTGAGCCCCCAGGAGGACGCGCACGGCGTGGCCAGCTGGTTGGTCGGGTGCCGGTCGAGGTATTCGCCAGGCGTGATGGGTTGCACGACGCTTTGATCGAAGTGCAGTTGCCGAAAGAGGTCCGAGAGAAAAATCGGCCCCTCATACCACCAGTGCCCGTACAGCTCGGCATCATACGGGCTGACGATAATGGGCGGGCGATCCATGCCGGCCGCGATACGCTCGGCCTGCTTTTCCATGTTGCCACGGAAGTGCGAAGCATGAAGCCCCGCCTTCCCCCGCGCGGCGTCCGGATCATAAATCCACTTGTCGTGCAGTTTGTCGTGAGTGATGGCGTGGTACTTGAAGCCCGTGTACATCCGGTGCCCTTCTGGGTGGATGTGCGGAGCGATGTACTCCATCGGAAGATCGAAACCGATATCACGATAGAAGTCGCGGTAGTGAGGATCCCCGGGATAGCCGAATTTTGAGCTCCACACCTGTTCCGAGGACTCGGTGTCGCGCCCGAAGGCGGCGACGCCGGTGGCGCAGTAGATGGGGGCATAGACGCCATACACCGGGTGCCGGTCGGCGAACAGGATGGCGTGGCTGTCGACCATGAAATAGCGAATCGCTGCTTCGCGCAGCAGCTCGTCGACGCCGGGTACGTAGCCGCACTCGCCCAGCCACATGCCTGGCGGTCGCCGGCCAAAGTGCTTCTCGTAGAAGTTCGCAGCGATGTGCACCTGCCCCCGCAACGCCGCCCAGTTTCGATCCATGAGCGGGAAGAAGGCGTGCGTCGCGGTGGAGGTGATGACTTCCAGACCGCCAGCGTCCTGCAGCTTGCGGAAGGCCTGCACCAAGTTGCCTTCGTGGCAGCGCCAGGTGTGGCGCAGGCTCTGAAAGCGGTGGTAGTACATCTCGGCCAGGCGGCGGTATTGCGGTTCATGCTTGGTTCGATCCATTTCCTTCTCGGCGAGGAGGATCAGATCGTCCAGGTGATCGGCGTAGCGAACCTTGAGCAAGTCATCGGTCAGCATCGCCATCAGCGGCGCCGAGAGCGAAACCGTGCAGCGGTAGGGAACATGATCCGATTGCAGACCTTCGAACATCTGCAGGAGCGGCAAATACGTGCCCGTGATGGCCTCGTAGAGCCACTG
>PMLH01000285.1 GCA_003159055.1 Myxococcales bacterium | reverse complement strand
CCGAGGGCGTTGTAGAAGTACTCGGCCCCGACGGTGAACGTGTCCTTGTCGGCGTACAGGCGCGTGTACGACACGCCCCCGGTCACCTGGGGTTTCCAGCCGGAACCAGGGTGGACCGGGAAGTAGGCGTCGACGATGGCCGCTCCACTCGTCGCATCCACAGGATTGCCGGTCGTGGCATTCGTGAAGCTGCCGTCGGGGTTGCCAACCAGCCCGTGCTTGTCGAAGCTGACGAAATCGACGTCGCCGGCATTTCGCAGCGCCGCTTCGCCGTAGAAATCCAGATCCCACAGTCCAAAGGAAACGTCTCCGGCAAACTTCGCCTTGCTGTGGCGATTTCCGAAGACGCCGAGCCCAGCCTCCAGCGTTCCCAGCACGACCTCGGCACGCGCAGCGGCCGAGACATCGCCCGCGGTGTGCGTGGTGTTGGTACTCGACGCCGTATCGGGGCCCTGGGGCAAGGCGTACGCATAGAAGTTCCAACCTCGCTCTTCCCAGGGCAGGTGAAGCTTCAGCATCGTGACGCCCGTGCGCGAATCGAACGGCAGGAGCGGGTTGCGAGGCACCATGTGGAGATAGTCGGTGGGCGCCCAGAAGCGCGCGGTTCCCCAACGCACGTGCTGCTTGCCTGCGGTGACGAAAACCGTGTGCAGAATGTCCGCGCGCAGCCACAGCTGATCGAGCAGCACGGTCGGTCCACGCGTCTGCTGTCCTGTCGCCGAGCCGAGGAAATCGGTGGTTTGCGCGGAAACCGAGCCGCCGCTGGCCGACAGTGATGAGTTGCTCGCGCTCGCCGGCAGCGTTGGATCGTAGAACATGCGCCCCAGCACAAAAGCCCGCACGCGATCGTTGGGCCGCGCGTCCAAATAGACGTCGACCAACGCCGGCGCCGACAGCCCCCAGTTCTGCGGCTGCTGTCCCTGCTTGGCCGAGCTCATGACGCGCCAATAGAACTGCCCTCCGATCTTCAGCGGATCATCGGGCGCCACATCGGATGAGAACCGCGTAGGCGCCTCCGGGTTCCCCAAGTTCAGCGCATCCCTAGGATCCCCCGTCCCCAGTCCCGAGGTCGTGGCAGAAACCGGTTTCGTGGCCGTGGTCGTGGCCGTGGCCGTGGCCGTGGTCGTGGCCGTGGCCGTGGTCGTCGCCGTGTCCGTCGCCGTGTCCGCTACCTTTCCCGCACCACTCTCCGAGCCACCTCCCCCAAAAATGTCGTCGTCGCTCGGCCGTTGCGCCCAGGCTGCGCCCGCCAGCAGCATTGCCCAGCCAGCCAAGCTCCAAGCCATCGCCCTCATCGGCTCTTGCTCTCCAGCCACGCCTTGGTGAACAGATTCGCCTCCAGCGTCTTGGTGTCGACGCTCTTGACTACGATCAGCGTCGAGTTCGCCTTCTCGACCTCGTCGTAGAACCGCATCTCGCCGGGGTACCAAGTGTCACCCTTCTTGGACTCGCTGTAGAGCTTCTTCCACTTCGTATAGAACGACGTGCGCAGAAGCCTCCCCGACAACGCGTACTCCTCACGCTTGAGGATGTTCTTGGTTTCCTTGTCGACCCAGAGTTTGATCGTGGGGAACGCAAGGTCGAGGTCCGGCTTTCCGTGCAAGGTCATGACCTGCGCGGTGTAGGTGCCCAGCTTGGCCTCCCCGTTGTCTTCGGGGTCGTATTCCTCCGCCAATCGCGACTCGTCGAAGTCCGACCGGCGCGAATTGGTTCCACCGATGCGCTCACGCTCGGTCCTGCGTTCCCACTTGCCCACCGATGGGTCGTAGAACCACAGGTTCTTGTCGATGCGCAGATAGCCCTGCCCCTGCGACGCCTTGGGCTGCGTGAACAGAATGATGAACTTCTGATCCTGGCTGCGCCGGAACACCAGCGCCTCATAGGCAACGTCGACCTTTCCCTTCTCTTTTTGCTCCATGTAGATCATCGAGCGCCAATCGCCCTGATTCTGTTGCCGCTGGTCGACGGCCTTCAAGAACTCGACCAGCTCGGGTTTGGTCAATGCGAGAGCAACGTGAGGCGCGGCGAGCGACGCGAGTAGCGCGCCGGCGGCAGCTGCGAGACGAATTCTGGACATAGATGACTCCTGCGATTTCTGGCTAGCCAAAGTGGGACATGGCGGAAACCGGCGGCAATCGCGCGGCCCGATAGGCCGGGTAGAGCGCCGCCAGCGTGGTGATGAGGGTAATCGTGAGTCCAGCCTTCACCAGCGTGGATGCGTGGACGGCCAGATGCAACTTGTCCGACATCAAGAACAATTGAACCCCAATCGGCACCTTGATCTGCGCCGCATTGATGACGGCCGCGACCACAGTTCCTCCAAGCGCGCCGGCAATAGTTCCAAGGACGCCCAGCTGGAAGCATTCAAGCAGGAACATGCGCAGAACACCCCAGCGCTGCATGCCAATCGCGCGCAAAGTGCCGATCTCGCGCGTTCGCTCCCGAATCGCGATCCACATCGTGTTCATGATGCCCGTGATCACGATGGCAAGAAGGATCACCAGCAACACAACCCGCAGCCCGTCGACGATCATCAGGGTCTTGGTCAGGAACGACGACTCGTCTTCCCAGGTGGTGACGTCGAGCTTCTGGCCAGTCCAGTCTTCGCGATTCACGGCCTGGAACTTCATCCAGAAGGGATTCGCGTCGGGATCCATCACTCGGTAGCCCGCTTCCTCCAGCGTCTTGCGCAGACGCCCAGCGATGTCACTCACATAGGGCACGTACTTGGGTTTCAGGTACAGCTGAATGACGCCGGTGGTGTCGGGCCGCAATTGATAGAGCGCACGCGTGGTGTCCACGGGAACGAATGTGCCGAACTTGCTCAGGATTCCCATGTCTTTGGCAATCGCGACGACGCGACAATCGACGGTGTTGGCGGCGCCTCGGTTGGTCTGCGCGGAAAGCGTGACCGCATCGCCGACCTTCACCTTCAGGCGCTCGACTTGCGATTCAAAGACCAGCATCGTGTTGGGTTGCGACAGATCCTCGATGTTGCCGCTGACAATCTGGACGATGCGCTTGAAATCTGGCTCGTTCTTGATGTCGATGCCGGTCACCCCCGCTTGGGTCGAGCCGGAATCGGAGATGATCTTGGCCCAGCCACGCCCGCGATGCACCCAGTGCTGCATCTCGGGCACATTCTTTTCGACGATGTCGACCACCTTGGCGAATTCCGTTACCACGGGCCCGCATTGGCTGGATGTGAGTTTGAAGAACCCGCCGACGTTCACGTGGCCGCTCGACAGCGTGGTCGCGGTACGAATCATGGTTTCGCTGATGCCGGTCGAAAGCGCGTTGAGCAGAACCATCAGCCCGGTCACGCCTGCAATCGCGGTCATCAGGAAGATGGTTCGCCTGCGGTGCTGGAACAGATTGCGAAGGGCAATGCGAAAATCGAGAAAGAAGTTTGCCATGTTGATTACTCGTCGGATTGCATGGCCTGGCGTGGGCTAACCCGCATGGCGATGAGGGCCGGGTAGATGCTGGAGGCGCCGCTGACCAAGAGCACGATGGCGAGAGCGATGGCGACGTTGGTGACGGACAGCCCAGGGTGCAAGCGTGGCCCCGAGAAGAAGAAGTAGAAGATGTCGTTGAAGGCCGGAATTCCGACCACGCGCAGAATGGCCACGATGCCCGCGCCCAAGGCAGAACCGATCCAGCCGAAAAGACCACCGACCGTCAGGGCCTCGACCACCAGCATGCCGAGCAAGAACCGACGCTGGGCACCGACGGCGCGCAAGGTGCCGATCTCGGCGATGCGCTCGAGCGTGGTCATGACCAGCGCGTTGTTGATGACCACGAGGGCCACCGCGAAGATGATGAGCACCGAAATGTAGAGTACGTAGCGAATCATGGTGACAAATTGCCCGACCAGGCCGGACGCCTTCTGCCAGTCGATGGCCTTCAAGGTCAGCCCGGACTTGGTCCCGGCAGCCTCG
>PMLH01000083.1 GCA_003159055.1 Myxococcales bacterium | reverse complement strand
TACGTGGAATGGGTGCTGGGAGATGATCGGGCGAAAACTGCCCCGTACGTAACTACCAACGCCGACGCCGACACCGGAGCTCTCTTTGCGCACAACCTCTACAGTATGGAGTTCGGTAGCCGGGTCGCATTTCTGGACACCGACGATAGGACCGGGACCGTAACCGGAGATCGAACCGAGTTTCTGGGCCGCAACGGGACGCCGCGAAGCCCGGCGGCCCTCCACCGCGAACAACTCTCGGGCAAGCTCGGGGCCACGCTCGACCCTTGCGCGGCAATGCAGGTTCCCTTCGAGCTTCACCCTGGGCAAGAGCGCGAGATCATCTTTCGCCTCGGCGTAGGGCGAGGCTTCGAGGACGCGGCCAACCTGGTGCACCGCCATCGCGGCTCGGCGGCGGCCCGGAGTGCCTTGGAGTCGGTTTGGCAGTACTGGAAGCACACCCTCGGCGCGGTCCAAGTGGAAACTCCCGACCCAGCCCTCGATGTTCTAGCCAACGGCTGGCTGGTATACCAAACCTTGGCCTGCCGAATGTGGGCGCGCAGCGGCTCCTACCAATCGGGAGGAGCCTTCGGGTTTCGCGACCAACTGCAAGACGCCATGGCGCTCATCCACTGTGAGCCGCGCCTGCTGCGCGAGCAGTTGCTTTTGTGCGCGTCCCATCAGTTCCGCGAAGGAGACGTCCAGCACTGGTGGCACCCCCCGACCGGCCGCGGTGTACGGACCAACTGCTCGGACGACTACCTCTGGCTGCCCCTTGCCACGTGCCGCTACGCCCTCGGCACCGGCGACACGGGCGTGCTGGAAGAGATGGTCCCCTTCCTCGACGGTCGCCCAGTTGGCGCCGAGGAAGACTCGTACTACGACCTGCCTCGGCGCTCGGACGAAGCGGACACCTTGTACGCGCATTGTACCCGAGCCATCTTGCGGGGACTTCGCTTCGGCTCCCACGGTTTGCCGCTCATCGGTTCGGGGGACTGGAACGACGGTATGAATCGTGTGGGCGCTCACGGCAAGGGCGAGAGTGTGTGGCTCGGATTCTTCCTCTATGACGTGCTCGAACGCTTCGCCGAGTTGGCGCGGCTGCGCGGCGACCTGGCCTTCACCGAGCGCTGCCAGGCCGAGGCCGCGAGCCTGCGGCAAAACCTCGAGAACAGCGGTTGGGATGGCCAGTGGTATCGGCGCGCCTACTTCGACGACGGCTCGCCCCTGGGATCGGCCAGCAGCCCCGAGTGCCAGATTGATTCCATCGCGCAGAGCTGGTCGGTGCTGTCCGGCGCTGGCGACCCCGAGAGGTCGCGCCTGGCCATGGATGCACTCGACAAACGGCTGGTTCGCCGCAAGGACTCCCTCATCCAATTGCTCGATCCACCCTTCGACAAATCGAACCTGGAGCCAGGCTACATCAAGGGCTACGTGCCAGGCGTGCGCGAAAACGGCGGCCAGTACACGCACGCCGCGATCTGGGCTGCGATGGCCTTCGCGACCCAAGGTGACGCTCGCCGAGCGTGGGAGCTCTTGGGGATGATCAACCCCGTGAACCACGGCAATTCCCCCGAGGCCATTCAGACCTACAAGGTAGAGCCCTACGTCGTCGCGGCCGACGTCTACGCAGTGGCGCCGCATACCGGTCGCGGCGGGTGGACATGGTACACGGGCTCTGCCGGCTGGCTCTATCGGCTCATCGTCGAGTCTCTACTGGGGCTGCGGTTGGACGTAGACAAGCTGCACCTGGCCCCATGCATGCCCCAAGACTGGCAAGCTTTCACGGTCCACTACCGCCATCGTGAAACCCCCTACCACATCCACATCTCGCGCGCCGCCACCCCCGAGGGTGGCGTGGCCGTGGTTCTCGACGGTGTCGAGCAACGCGACTCGGTGATTCCCTTGGCCGACGATCGCCGAGAGCACAATGTTGACGTAAAGGTTCCCGAGAGTCGGGGCTGACCCGGCCGCGACGGCAAGGGCGTCCGGTATCTGATGCGCGAGTTGCGGCGCAGCCTACAAGCGTGATCGCAAGGCCACCACCACGAGCAATAATCGGGACCAGGTTTCTGGTTGTGATCATGACGATATCTCCTAGCTTGACAGAATGAACAGCAACCTCTGTGCCAAGGTAACTGGCCGTCCGAGCCACGTCTGCTCCTCATGGCCGAGTAGTTCCGATAGGGCGAGCGTCACCGGACGTCCCAATAACAATTCGGAGGTGGCCGTCCATCCCCAATGACCTCCTTCGACGCTCACAGCTCCGCACAGCGATTCTGTCGCGCGCGCCACGATCTGATGGGCTGAATCCATGGCATCCCGGTATTGTGACAGCCAAGCTGCCGGGGCTCACCTCGATGTCGCGGTTGGCGTTGACAAGAGCACGGGCGTGCCACCGGCACCCGGTCCGATCACAACCGTCTTGGCGTTGTTCGATGCCGCAAGACGATTGAGCTCCTGGATGCGATCGAATTCGAGGATCGGTGTCGTCAGGCTCGCTGCGACAGTCTGGTTGTAGTCGGCGATCCCTTGCGCCTCGATCCGGCGAGTCCGGCCCAACCTCGCGGGCCAGAGCGACCACTTCTCCCGGCGCCGGATGGAATGTCATGACGGAGGCTCGTGCGTCGATCATCACGCCATCCGCCGAGAGAGCCTCCAGATTTTCGCTTTGCTCCTGCGCGCAGATCGTACGTTACCACTTCGGCAAATGGACCGATGAAACGCATGCCCTCCCCCAGCGGCTCGGGATCGACGCCGTTCACTCCCAGCACCACTCCAGCGCTGCCGGATGGGACCGTCGCGCTGGCGACTCGGGATTACCTCCCGATCCATTCTGGATTCTTCGCCCTCTGCCGCCCAGCGGCGACCAATCATCGATTCATGTCATCGGGTGGTCGAAATTCGAGGTGACAACCTCGATGAGCTCAATGCCCAGGCCAGGACCGTGGCCCAAGTTGCACGGGCCGTGCGCGGAGACATAGGGCAGACTGCCAATGGCGGGGCCGAACTGGGTAACGCTGGCAAGGGGGAATTGCATGACTTCAATAGCTGAGCCTTTTGACATCGCCACGTGGTGACGGGCAAGTTCGTCGTCTCCGTCTTTGCGATGTTGTTGCTCACCTTCATGACCGACTTCGCAAAGATTGCTCTGGCCACTGATCACGTACGCGCGTCCAGGAAGCCAGAGACCTGGAATATCGGCGGCTTCGTTGCGGTATCCGTGGCAACAGGCGTCGTGGCGAAAAATAGCAGTGCCCTTTACACCTTCAGCTTCCTGATGCTGCTCTACTTCGCCG
>PMLH01000250.1 GCA_003159055.1 Myxococcales bacterium | reverse complement strand
ACGTCGAGTGATTTCTCGATCAAGTACGTTCAGCACTACTCGGAGGCCGGGCAGCCATTCGCCTACAAGCTCACCGCCGTGTGGGGCGGGCTTGATGGGTCGATCCTGTTCTGGGTCTTCTTGCTCGCGCTGTGCTCGGCCATCGCGGTCAGAACCCTGGCCCGGCGAGATGCCGCCATCACCGCCTACGCCATCACCGTCCTGATGGCGGTCTGCGATTTCTTCCTTTACCTCGTCGTCTACGAAAGGAACCCCTTCGACACCTTCCTGGTTGCACAGCCGGCGACGGGTCAGGGCATGAATCCGTTGCTGCAAAACCCGTACATGGTCGCGCATCCGCCGTCGCTCTATGCCGGCTTCGTCGGCCTGACCATTCCCTACGCCTTCGCGATGGGCGCGCTGATGGCGGGAAAGTTCGGCAACGTCTGGTTCCCGATGGTCAAGCGCTGGCTTCTCGCGGCCTGGTTCATTCTGTCCTTGGGCCTGACCCTCGGCATGATCTGGGCGTACGAGGTTCTCGGTTGGGGCGGGTTCTGGGCCTGGGATCCGGTCGAGAACGCCGGCCTTCTGCCGTGGCTAATGGCGACCGCGCTCATCCACTCGGCCAAGGTGCAGGAGCGCCGCGGGCTGTTCGCACGCTGGAATTTCAGCTTGGTCATCTTCGCCTTCTTTCTGACCATCGTCGGGACCTTCATGACCCGCTCGGGGATCGTGCAATCGGTACACGCCTTCGGAAAAGACATCCACCTGGCGTACGTCTTCGGCGCTTTCATGATCGCCATTCTTGCCTTCAGCTTCGGGCTGATGTTTTGGCGGCGCAACCAGCTTCGCCCGCCTGAGAAGGTCGGATCCCTCATGTCGCGCGAAGCGATGTTCGGCATCGGCAACTGGTTCTTCGTGCTCGCCACCGCCATCGTGCTGGTCGCGACCCTATTCCCGACGATTTCCGAATCCTTCCTACACGAGCGCGTGAACGTGACCGCGGCCTTCTTCAATCGCACGATGGTCCCGGTCGGGATCGCTCTGTTGCTGCTCACCGGAATCGGCTCGCTGTTTCCGTGGCGCGGAATGGAATCGACCGTCGCCCGACGACGCGCGCTTCTGCCCATTGCCGCTGGCGCAGCCATGCTGGTCGTGGGCGGGCTCGCCCAAGCCTGGCACTCGCCCGCCGCCCTGCTCTGCTTCGCCGTCTGCGCCTTCGTCGCCACCGTCATCGTCCAGGAACTGGTCCGCGGCGCACGCAATCGACAAAAGGCCAGCAGCGGCTCGTTCGCTGTCGCTTTCGCGAGCACCATCTTCCGTGCCCGTCAGCCGCACGCCGGCTACATCGTGCACATGGGCTTGGTCCTGATGTTCGTTGGTTTCGCCGGCCAGGCCTTCCAGCGCGAAGAGACCGCGGTGATCGCCGTCGGGCAAAGCAAGGACTTCGCTGGCTACCGGCTGCGCTTCGACGGCATCAAGCAAGAACGGACGTTGGTCAAAGAAACCTACTTGGCTGACATCGCCGTTTCGTCGGGAGGCAGGGCCCTTGGACGTCTGCAACCAGGCCGCGATTTCTACGATCAGCGACCGAATGAGCCGGTCAGCCAGGTGGCCATCCGACGCGGCATCGCCGAGGATCTGTATCTGACCCTCGGCAGCTACGATGAGGCGCGGCGCGCGGTGGCTCTGAAATTGGTCACCAATCCGCTGGTCGACTGGATGTGGCTGGGATTCCTCGTGATGGCGTTCGGTGCCCTCCTCATTCTCGGACCGGGCCGCACGCAGGAAGTGGAGACTCGCCAGCCGCTGGTGACGCGGATTGCCCTGGCGCTAGGCGTGGCAGCCATCGTGGCATTCGTGGGCAAGGCGATGCTGCACATGCCAGTCTCGGCCCAGCTGGCCACCCTGTCGCTGTGCGGACTGACGGTCGGATTGGCCGGCCTTGCCTTGTATGGGCTGCTGCAATCGTTGCTCGCAGCCGACACGCCTGGATTTTCCGCTGAAGCCCGACCGGACGCTGATCGAGGTTAGGCCCGGTCCGGCGGGGTGGTGTAGGGCGGGCAGGGGTCGCGGGCACGGAAACCCTTCCAGGGTTTCCAGATCAGGAATAGGCTACCGACCCAAGATGGCCAGCCGGAGACGCATCGATTGGTCCGTCATTCTACGTAAGAACGACCCCGCCCCAAGGTGGAGCACAAACGAAGCTCCATCGCAGCTGGTCAAGCAGCTATTACCCTTCGGCGACTTGCTCGACCTCAACGACAGCGACGACCTAATCAAGCGCAGCGTCGAGCTGGCCCTGAGTGAGGTTGGGCTGGTGAGAGCGGGAATCTACCTGTACGACGACCAGCTCGACCTGATGATCGGAACCTGGGGTACGGATTTGCAGCGCAAGGTCATCGACGAGCACCATTCCATGTTCCAGTTGGGCGAGCACGGGCATGGCGTGTTTCGCCGGGCGCTTGAGGGAGAGGCGCATTGGACCGTGGTGGAAGACTGCCCCATCATCATCAACAGACGTGAGGAAACCAAAGTCGTGGGCCAGGGTTGGGTGGTGTGCACGCCCATTCGTTCGGCCAAGGACGCTTTGGGCATGCTTTACAATGACGCCGGACTGACCGATGCAGTCGTCGACCCGCAGAAGCAGGACCGCACCGCGGTGCTGTGCACCCTGCTTGGTCTCCGCTTGCATGGACTGCGAGGCTCGGGTCGCGCGTCGGTCAATGCATCGAGAAGGCACCCGGCGATCGCCGCGGCAGTCAAGCTCTTGCAGGAAGACCCTTCGCTCGGCGGTGAGGCCATTGCGAAGAAACTGGGGGTCAGCTTCAGCCGCTTCGCCCGGGTCTTCAAACAGGGGATGGGGGTTTCAATCGTCGAACATCGCAACCAACTGCGCCTCGATCACTTCATGTCGTTGGTCGATTCCGGCGGCAGCAACCTGCTCGAGGCTGCGCTTGCCTCGGGGTTCGGCAGCTATTCGCAGTTCCACCGCGTCTTCCGAATGCACCAAGGCAAGTCGCCGCGCGAGTATTTCCACGGCAACACTTGAAAGCGGGTAAACCGGACTTCTCCGGTCGAATTTGCGGGCGCCGCCTTTGGGCATGCTAACTTTGGGCCATGAGCTTGCTCCGTTTCCTGGTCCCCTTGGGCTTGGCGATTGCTTTCGCGCCGGGGATCGCGCCTGCGCAAGAGATGCCCGCCAATCACGGAGGCGCCACCAGCGCTCCGCTGTTCGTCGGGGATCTACCGGTCGGTACGATCTCGGTTCGGCTGGCGCGGCCCTCGATGACCGACGCGATTGCCGGCGCCAGCGTGATTGGCACCTGGACGACGCCCGACGGGAAGAAGAAGTCCAGCAAGGTCCCAACCGGCGACGACGGCCGGGCAATCTTCAGTGGCATTCCGGCTGGCAGCGCGTTTCAGGCGCAGGCCACGGTGGAGGACGAACGCCTGGTCAGCGCGCAGTTTACGGTGCCCGGCGAGGGCGGAACGCGACTGCTGATGATCGTCGGCGCCCAGGCCGCCGAAGCCATGAACGACATGACTGGGGCCGGGGCTTCACCGCACGCCGGCAAGCCCGTCGGGCCGCAGGTGGTCGGCATCCGGGCGGGCAAGGTCGAGGGCAAGGATGGCTTGCCGGTAGGAGCGGTGGATCTGCACGTCGTCGGCGCAGACGGGAAGGCGCTTGCGGGCGTCAAGGTGTCACTCGGCCACGTGGAAGGCAAAACCTCGGCGGTTGAATTCGTCGACGCTGTCACCGATCCGTCGGGCCAGGCGCATTTCGACAAGCTGAAAACCAGCGGCGGCACGCAGTACGCAGCTGTCATCGAACGCGACGGCCTGCGCGTGGGGACCGATGCGTTCGCCCTCGACGACAAGCGCGGCGCCGCGGGCGAGCTGCGCATTCCGGGCCGAACCAGCGACCTCGCCGTGCTGCGCATCTCATCGAGCTCACGCATGATGGTCGAGCTGCGTGAGGACGCCGTCGGGGTGTTGCAGAATCTCATCGTCGAGAACATCTCCGACAGGGTTTTCGATCCCGGGCCCGGAGGCCTTCTGATTCCGTTGCCGGATGGATTTGCCGGCGCGGAAACGCTGCCCGGAGGAAGCGAGGTCGAGATCAAAGAAGGGGTCGGCAT
>PMLH01000431.1 GCA_003159055.1 Myxococcales bacterium | reverse complement strand
GCCTGTCGTGCCGACGCCTGTCGAGGCCACGCCTGTCGTGCCAACATCCGTCGTGCCCACGCCTGTCATGCCCGCCCCCGTGGCCATGCCAGCTTTCGCACCGCTTCCCCCACTGACCCTGCACATCCTGACCAATCCATCCGTCGCCTCAGCGACAACCCCGACGCCAAGACCATCGCGGCCCCCTGAATCCACGCCTAGGGCGGCCGCGCCCCTGCGTGGCTACGCCTGGTCCGTGACGGCCAATGCCTTGGTCCCCGTCGAGCCCGAAAGCCCGACAATCACGAACGTGGCCGCGGCCGTCCCTTCGGCCCAGCACTGAAGAGACGGAATCCACGAATAATGCGGGTCAGGCGCGTCGCCGGTTCACGGGGTCATCAGGCTGTTGCGGTAGACCTTCACGCGGCTGTCGGTGAAGAAGGTGCAGCTATCGCCAAAGAGTCGTTTGCGCTGCGCGGTGTCTCCCATCAGGTGAAGCCTGAACCACGCGGCAAACCCGGAAAGATCGACGCCATTGGATCCCTCGTACGCCCAGTGGCGCATCTCAAGGCAGCGCCCAAGGCCAACGACCGCGCCATGGTCGAGAAGCGCATCGACCAGCTTCGCGAGAAGTGAGCCGCGACCGGAGGCCGGAACCGGAGGCCGTAGCCGAGGCCGGAACCGGCTACGGCACCGCGGATCCGGCACCGGCCACGGCTACGGTACCTTGCGCTCGCGGCGCGTGGAGGGTTCGTCCAGCGCCAGAATCTTCACGGACGGCTTGCTTCGGCTGCGCACACGAATGTTGACCAGCTCGACCGCCATCGAGAAGGCCATAGCGAAGTAAACATAGCCGCGGGGCAGGTGGTGGCCAAGGACGTCGCCGATCAGCATCACACCGATGAGGATCAGGAACGACAGGCCCAGAATCTTCATGCTGGGATGGCGATGAATGAACACCGTGGTCTTGTCCGCAGCCAGCACCATCAGGCCCATCGCCAAGATCATCGCCGCAATCATCACCCACAAGCGCGGTGCCATGCCGACCGCCGTGATGACCGAATCGATGGACAGCACCATGTCGACGAATGCGATTTGCACGACCGTCGCGCCGAACCCCGCGGCACGGCTGCCGGATTGCGACAGACGGTCATTGTCCCCCGACTCCATCTTCGAGTGGATCTCGTGGGTGGCCTTGCCAAGCAAAAACAGGCCTCCCACCAGAAGCACCATGTCGCGTCCGGAAAAAGCGTGCCCGGCGAGCGTGAACAAGGGCGCCACCAGACTGGCCAGCCACGAGAGCGTGAGAATAAGGCCGAGGCGCATGAAGAGCGCCATGCCGAGGCCAAGGCGCCGCGCCTTGCTGGCCTGGGCGTCGGGCAGGCGCTGCGAAAGGATGGCGAGGAAGACAATGTTGTCGACGCCGAGCACGACCTCGAGCGCGGTCAGGCTCAACAGGCTGGCAACAATTTCGAGGTTGAGAAAGCCCATTGTTATCGGTGTTGCGCTATCGCTTGACGAGCAAGAAGGTCACAGCGTTCGTTTTCCGGCACGCCGGCGTGGCCCTCCACCTTCACCATCTGAAGCCTGGGATAGGCTCGCAAGAACTGTCGCAGTTCCGCCACCAGCTCTTGGTTCGCCTTGGCTTTCCAGCCCTGCGACAGAAGACCGATGGCGTAGGACGAATCCGTGTACACGCGAATCAGCCGTTCCTTCACAGGCACCACAGACGCGGCCAGCTCGATGCCGCGGCGAACGGCAGTCAGCTCGGCGATGTTGTTGGTCCCTCGCCCCAGGAATTCGCCCAGCTCCTTGCGCTTGTCCCCCGTGATGACAACCACACCGATGGCCATTGGGCCAGGATTGCCCGAGCAGGCGCCGTCGGTCCACACGTGCACGATGTCGCCCAACGCGGCCTTGGCCGTGGCCTGTGGCAGCGGCTTCGCAGTTGGCTTTGCAACCCGGCCCGGCGCCGGCTTGGGCGCTGGCCAAGAACCACTTGGCGCCGCAGACGCCGGCCCGAGGTTGCTTGGCGACGGGCGATAGCTGCGCTCGTCGGTCTCGCGGTATTTCATTTCAGCGCGGCCTTCAGCATCCAGGAGCGGGTTTCCGCCCTCGTCGGTGTGGACCCAGACCGTCTGACCCTTGAAGCTCATGCGTGACCAAGCCATCGTTGCCGGATAACATTGCGCGATTTCTCTTCGAGATTCTACTTGTCACGACCTTCGGTCCTCATCGTCTGCGTTTTTTGCGCCGCCGGCTTGCTCGGGGCAGCGAACCTCGCAGGCTGCCGCCCGGCTGGACCTCCCCAAGCGAAAGTTCCCGATCGGGCCGACGGGCTTGCTGCGCTCGCGCTTCTTCCGGCGGGAACCGAGATCGTGCTTTCGCTCGACCTCCGTCGCCTGCGCGGCCAGCCGGTCTGGAAGGCGCTGTCGTCCGCTCTGGCCAGGAATGCGGGGCCTGTGCTCAGCGACATCGCAGCAGGAATTGGGCTCGACCCCGCCCGGCAGGTGCACCGGCTTTGGGTCGGACTGCCGGGCGAACGGCAGAACGACGGCCGGTTCGTGCTTCTCGCCGAGACCGATCCCATCAACGCAGCCCGTGCGACCACGTGGCTGAAGAATCGCACGCGGGGCGAGCTGTCCGTCGTGTTGCTCACTCCCAAGCAGATTCTGGTCAGCAAAGGCGTCTGGGCACAGGATACGAGGGCGCATCTGTCGCACAGCGCTGCCGACAACACGGAACTGCGGCGGCTTTGCGAACGTGCCGCTGGCGAGCACAGCGCGTGGTTTGCGGCCGTGGTCCCGCCGACCCTTCGCCACACACTGATGGAGGCTGGGCGATTCTCAGATGTCGCATCGCTGGGACGCGTGTTCGGATTCCTCGGCGACGCTGCCGGACTGCACGTTGAGCTGGTGGGCGAATTCGGCAACACGACGGATCCGCCACAGGTGGCACACCGGCTGGAGGCTCTGCGCAATCAGGCCAAGCGCGATCCCGACATGCTGGTCGCCGGACTTTCGCCCTACCTGGAGGCGGTGCATGTGGATGCGCGCGACGCATGCATACGCATCGCGCTCGATCTGCCGGATTCGCAGGCCGGCAATGTCATCGAACGCATCGAAGCCCTCGCACGAACGCCTCGGACGAAGTACTCTCGGCGCCCGTGAGCAACCCTGACGTCCCATCCAGCCCACCAGACCGCGCCGTCGAAGCCGGCCGTGGTGCGCTTTTCATCGGATTCGCCAAGGCCTTCTTCATGGTCGCCGGATTCCTGCAGCGAGTTCTGCTGGCCCGCGTGGTCAGCCCGGCCGAATACGGCGCGTTTTCGGTCGTGAACAACGCGATCTCGACGGTGAACAACACCATGGTTCAGGGAACCATCCAGTCGGTTTCCAAGTTCACCGCAGAAGACGACGCCCGCGCCGGCGCAGTTCAGCGAGCCGGCCTCAAGATGCAGCTTTTCCTTGGGCTGCTTGTCGCAGGCGCCTTCGTCTTGGCTGCGCCCTTGATTGCCACGTTCGTCAAGGCGCCCGAGCACGTGTCGCTCTTCCGCCTGGTGGCGCTCATCCCGCTGCTGTATGCGTTCTATTCCGTGTACGTCGGCACCGCGAACGGCCTGCGCAAGTTCCGCGTTCAGGCCAGCTTCGACGTTGGGTTCTCGACCGCAAAAACTGTTCTGCTCTTGGGCGGGGCTGTGGTGGGGCGAATGCTCGGGCATTCCGTCGCGGGAGCGTTCGCCGGCTTCATTGCCGCCGCGCTGGTCATCCTCATCATCGCCAGCCGCACCATCGGCATCGGCGGTAAGGGACAGGCCTTTTCCGGCACTCGCCTGGTCACCTTCATGGGCGGCGTCGTGGTCTATACCTTGCTCATCAATCTGGCGCTCAACTACGACCTGCTCTTGCTCCGTCGTTTCGCCGGCGCGGCCGCCCCCGGAGCCCCGGCCGACGCCCTGGCCGGCGCGTACGAGGCAGTTCGCAACCTCGCACTGCTGCCCTATCAGGCCCTACTGGTCGTAACCTTCGTGATCTTCCCGCTGGTTTCGCGCGCCACCTTCGCCGAGGATCGCGAAGCCACCGCGGCCTACGTGCGACAGACCTTGCGTTACGCCCTGATCCTCGGCGCCGGCCTGGCCGTCGTCCTCGCTGCGCGCCCAGCGGCCCTGCTGGCGATTCTCTATCCCAAGGCCTACGGCGTCGGCGCGCAAGCCCTTCCCATCTTGGCTGCTGGCATCGTCGCTCTTGCGCTCCTCTCAATCGCGGGCTCGATGGTAACCGCGTCGGGCCGGCCCGACGTGGCTATCGGACTCGTCGGACTTACGCTCGCCGTCGGCGGCGCTGTCGCTTTCGCCATCGTGCCCAGCGCAACCCCAGGCCCAGCCATGCTGGCCGCCGCAGCCATCGCCACTGCGCTCGGCATGCTCGCGGGTCTTCTTGCCGCCCTCGCCTACTTGTGGCGTCGCTTCGCCGCGCTGCCGCCCCTGCTGTCCGTCTTGCGCATTGCCGCCGCAGCGGCGATTGCGATCGCGCTAACACGGCTAATTCCCGGTGCCGGCAAGATCGTCGGACTGGCCAGCTGCGCCGCCGCGGCCGTCGTGTTCGCCGCTGCGCTGCTCGTGCTGCGCGAGTTCGGCGCCACCGACCGAGAGAAGTTCGCCAAGATCCTCAAGCTACGAGGACGGCGCTAGAGCGCCCCAAACCAGAGCATCCTGAAATGAATCTGAAGAACAGGCAGAGCAACAGCGAAAGCAAGAAGTTCGTCGGCGGCGCCGCCGCCCAACTGGTCCAGGACGGTATGATCGTCGGCATCGGCACTGGGTCGACCATGGCCTTCGCGATCGAAGAACTGGCACGGCGGGTTCGCGAAGAAGGGCTCCACATCACCGCCGTCCCGACCTCGTTTCAGTCGCGCATGTTGTGCATGAAACTCGGGATTCCCGTGCGCGACATGCAGGATGCCGCAAGCCTCGACCTGGCCGTCGACGGCGCCGACGAAGTCAGCCCAGCCCTCGACCTCATCAAGGGCGGAGGCGCCTCGCTCACACGCGAGAAGATCGTCGCTGTCATGGCCAAGCAATTCATCGTGGTGGTCGATGAATCGAAGCTCGTTCCCCGGCTGGGCGAAACCTTCGCCATCCCCGTCGAGGTTCTGCCCTCGGCGCTCGCGTACGCCGAAAAGACCGTCGCCAGCCTGGGCGGAACCTCGACCCTCCGCCTTGGTGTCGCCAAAGACGGCCCGGTGATCACCGACAACAGCCAATTCGTTCTCGACCTGCGATTTCCGCCCACCGTCGACCTGCGCACTGTCGACCAAGTCCTGCATCGCACCCCCGGCGTCGTCGAAACCGGGCTGTTCTTCGGAATTGCGCAAAAAGCCCTCGTCGGCTGCGGCGGCCCCGGAAGCCTGACTTTGCGAACGGTGCTCAGGGAGACCTGACGCGGGCGTCGCGTCTGACCTGGCGTGGGTGGTGTTCGCCAACGCGTTGGCGGCGGCCGAGCCTACGCGAACGGGTCGAACGGGAGATTGCCAGTCAGGGTCGGGATGGTCCAGTCGATCCAATCGGCCGGCTTGAACGAGCCCAGCTTGGTGTTCGTGGCCGTGAACGCGTCCACGCTGGTGGCGACGCTCTGACCCTTGAGGAATCGGTTCACGAACGCATCGAGATCGGGCTGCTGGTTCGACGGAAACTGGCAGTGGGAATGGGTGCCCCTGAGGGTCACGCCACAACGGTCCTTGATGCCAAGACCCTCGAAAATCGCCCTCCCTGCGATGCCCCCGCCGTAGGACGCGACGGGCCCCAGCCAGTCGATGTCGTTTTCGATGAGCAACACCGCGCGCGGCGCACAGAGCGCAACGGCGAAGTGCTGATCGCACGGCAAAGTGGCACACGTAGTGCTGCAGTAGCTCTTGAAATCGCTGCCCTGCCAGTTGGCCTCACCGGTGATCTCTCCGCACTCCTGGATGTTTTCACCCAAGCTCTTCTCTTTCGAGGAGACACGCCACAACGCGGAGCCACCGGAGCCACCCTCTTGCATCAGCGTGAGAGCTACGCGCTCGTCAAACGCACCCATGGCGAGCGCACCCTTGCCATCTCGCGAGCAGCCGGTGACGGCAATGCGCTTCACGTCGCAGCCGGCGTCGGGGCATAGCTCAAGCGCGTCGATGATGCGGCTACAGCCCCACGCCCAGCCAATGAGCGAGCCACTCTTCGCCGCTTTGGACCCGTAGAGCGTGGTGACGATTCCGCCCGAGTTGACCGTCTTGGACTCCGCGGCCACGGTGGTGTTCGGCATGTCGATCTGAGCGACGCCCGAAAGCTTCGGCAGAGACGAGCCGCCACACGTAATGAGCACAGGTACCGGCTTGTCAGCGGTGCCGCCACCGGTGACGGTGACCGACAAGGTGGCCGTGGCGCTTCCGACCGTCATGTTGATGGTGAGCTTGCCGCCGCTGAACGTGGCAGTCAGTTTGTCGGGCGCTGGCATCTTTGGCCCGTAGACGCCTTTCTGCAATGCCGCGCTGAGCTCTGCCCGCAGGCACGTCCACTCTTCCTTCGTGCTGATCCTCTTCCCACTGAAGAGCATGAAAGGATCGGGAAGCTTCGCATTGTTCACCGAGGGAACGCTTCCGGCGGTGCAAACGCCGACGCTCGTATCTTCGGCAGGCCACTTTACCGTACCGCCGCCACCGCCACCATCAATGCTGCCGGAAGCTCCACCGGATCCAGTTGCTCCACCGGATCCAGTTGCTCCGCCGGATCCAGTTGCTCCACCGGATCCAGTCTTGCCACCGGCTCCCGTTGTGCCACCCGGCCCAGTTGCGCCACCGGATCCAGTTGCGCCACCTGGCCCAGTTGCACCACCGGCTCCCGTCTTGCCGCCGGATCCAGTTGCGCCACCGGCGGCAGTTTTGCCACCGGCTCCAGTCACACCACCGGCTTCAGTTACGCCACCGGCTCCCGTTGCACCGCCCGAGGCGGTCGCCCCGCCGGACCCCGCCCCTCCGGATCCACTTCCGCCCGTTCCAGGACTCCCTCCGCTCCCGGCACTGGTTGAGGTTCCGTTGCCCGAGCAGGCGTCGAGGATGCCTGCGACCACTGCGGCGCCGCCCAGCATCAAAAAGCCGCGGCGAGATTCGGCCGTGGCATCGAGTCCTTCGCGAGGCGATTTGCTACCGACAACACCCGAAGTCTTCCGTCTTTGATGGGGCATGGGCTCCTCGTCAACGCAGTGGATACTCGCTGATAGCAAATGCCAACAGCCAGTCGCAATCGCAATCTTGTGCTGCCGGACGTACAAATCGACCCGGTTATTCAGCGCGATGAAGTCAAGGTTTCGAGTTGGAGAGAGAGGATCGAGCCGTGCTTGAGAGAAGCGATGTCTGGTTCGCAGCTGGCAAAGCTCTCAGGCCTCTCTTCCGGAAACGGGTGGGAACGACGAGTTGCCCCCGCCCATCGCGGGTGCTATAGAAAGCATCGGACTTACCCCATGGGACTCGGCACTGGCGAAATCATCCTGATCATTCTCGTGGTCGTGGTGGTATTTGGCGCCAGCAAACTGCCCCAGTTGGGCGACGGACTCGGACGCGCCATCGGAAATTTCAAGCGCGCCATTAGCGGCGTGAATGAAATCGAGGTTTCACCTAAGAAGTCCTCGGTCGACGGCGCGGCCAAGCCTGAAAAGCCGGAATCCGCCAATCCTACCGACAAGGCGTCGTAGCACTGGCCTCGGGCTGGCGAAGGGAGCGACTGATGGACACGTCTTCAGCGCGCGCCCTGCGCCCAGTCGCTTGCCCTACGGCTTCTTGTCGCCCGCCCGGTGCAGGCTGGCGTAGATCTTCGGGCCGAGGCTGCCGACCATTAGTTTCTCGACCTCGCGCTCGACGGCGGATCGCAGTTCGTCGTCTTCGTAGATGAAACGAATGCCCATCCCGGGCTCGTCGGCGCCGTCCGGGCCCTCGCCGATCCGGATTTCACCCTCGTGCAGGATCCAGCGCACCTCGCCCCGCAACACAAGCGGATCGGGCATGGTGGGGATCATCAGCTTGAAGAGAAACTCCGTTCCCACCTCCAGCGGCTTGGCGGTCTTGATGAATGTGCCGCCCATCGAGATGTTCTTCGTGTAGTCGTAGAAGAAGCGATTCAGGCGCTGGTATTCCACCCGAAGCTCGATGGGAGCCCGATGCTGCTGGCGACGATCGGAAGACTCAGGCATCCTGGACCTCCTATGAGCCTCGCACGCACGCTGGCTTGGATCAACTTCCGTCATGGATCTCGACTCGTCGTGTGGAGTGCTTGTCTGGCCGCGCTTGCTGCGACGCTTAATTTTCTTCCGCTGGTCAACGTCCTGGGTTTCGACTTCTGTTTCGTCGTCGGGCTCGTCACCGCCCTGGCGGGCGTCGACATCGGCCACGGAACCGTCGTGGCCGCGCGGCGCAACCGCCCTAGCATCGGCGCCGTCAGATTGGTGTTCGAAGCCATCGCGGCCACCGTGGCTGCGCTTCTTCTGCCGCTCCTGCTGTCGCTCGCCAACGCGCTGCGGGTCCGTAACTGCAACCTCGGCGCGGGCTTCGTCTTCTTTCTTCTACTGCCGGTTGCGACCGCCGGGTATGCCGCTGGCACCGGGGCTGCCATCGCCCTCGCCGTGCCACGGCGCCGCCTAGGCCGAATTCTCGCATTTGCCCTGCCTCTGTTGTCGGTGGCGTGGTCGCTCGTGCGCATCTACCGCACCCCAGCGGTGTTCGCTTTCGATCCCTACGCAGGCTATTTCCCAGGCCCCATCTACGACGAGGCCTTGCGTCCGCCGGTTCGGCTGCTGTGGTTTCGCCTGGCCAACCTGACCTGGCTTCTCGCCGTGGTCGCCGCGCTGGGCTGGCTTTGCCATGATCCGGCGAGCCCCTTGCGCATCTCGCTGCGACCAGTGCGCGGCTTGGTGGTGCCGCTCCACCGGCCCTTGCTTGCCCTCGCCCTCATCGCAGGTTCGATGGCCTGGTTCGCAAACCGGGAGCGGCTGGGGTTCCACGTCAGCCATGCCGGCCTGGCCGAGATCCTGCCGCGCGAGACACGATCCCCGCACGTCGTGCTCCACAGCGATCCGACGGCGGAGAGCGACAGCGAAATCGCGCTCGCCCAGCAGGACCTGGAATTCCGCTACCACCAACTCGCGACGATTCTCGGCGCCGAGCCTACCCTGCCCATCAACGTGTACCGGTTTCCGTCCGCTGCCGCGAAAAAGGATGCGGTCGGCGCCGCAACCACGCTGTTTGCGAAACCGTGGTTGCGCGAGATCTTCGTGCAGGCCGACCGTTTTCCCGCGCAGCGTTTGCGCCACGAAATGGCGCACGTGTTCGCCTCGGCATTTGGTGATTGGCTTTTCGGCGTGTCGCTGGCGTGGCATCTGTGGGGACCGATTCCTGTGCCCAGGCTCGCCACCGGCCTCATCGAGGGCCTCGCCGAGGCGGCCGACTTCGACAATCCCGGCGGGCGCTTCACCACCCACGAGGAAGCTGCGGCGATGATCGCGCTCGGAAAGGCGCCCCCACTTGAACGGGCCATCGGCGCAGGGTTCAGCTTGGAATCCGGTCCGCGCGCCTACACCATTGCTGGCTCATTCGGCCGCTTCCTGCTCGATCGATTCGGCGCGGCCAAGCTGCGCGCGATCTATCGCTCTGCTGGCGACTTCGAGCAGGTCTACGGCGTCTCTTTGGCAAGCCTGGAAGCCGACTGGCGGACCTTCCTGGCAGCGCTGCCCGTCGACCAGAACAGCCGCGCCCAGGCAGAAGAAGACTTCCGACAGCCAGCCATCTTCGGCAAGGTCTGCGCCCGCGAGCTTGGGGCAAAGGTCGCGGAAGCGCGCGCGCGCATGGGAACCGCGCCCGGCGACGCCGTGGCCCTGCTTGTGAGCGCCTGCAGCGACGATCCCGGCGAACCCACCTACCAACTCGCCCTGGCCGAGGCGCTGCTGGCGGCCGGCGACACCGAGCGATCCCTTGCGGCTCTCGCAGTGCTCAAAGCAGAAGGAAGCCTGACCCGGTCACTCCGCTTTCATGCAGCTAGCCTCGAAGCGGGCATCCAGTTTCGCGCGGGCCATCTGGATACCAGCGAGGCCGCTCTGAAGGAGGCTCTGGCCAATGCGACCGACGATGGCGACGAGCGGACCGCGAAGGTGAAGCTGCGCGCCCTTGCCGATGCGAGGGCACGCGCATCCCTCGGCCGGGTCATGTTTGGCGATGAGCGCGGCCGGCCCCTTGATCCGGCCCTCGTCGTGTTTCTGATCACTGAGTTTGCGCGAGAATTTCCTGACGAGGCGCTGGGGCCCTATCTCGTGGGCCGGCAGCTTTCGGTTCGTGATCCTCGGCTGGCCCTGCCTCACCTCGGTGCCGCTTGCCCCTTCGCCGAATCAGGCTCCAGGGGTCCGCTCGATGCCGTGTTCCTCAAGGAATGCCGTCGCCAGTGGGCAGAGTCCGCGTATCTTGCAGGGGATCTCGCATCGGCTCGCACCGCCGAGACTTGGCTGGCCGATCACGCGGAGCGTGAAGCCGATCGACTGCGGGCCAAGGATTTCCTCACCCGCATCGACTGGAAAAGTTCACTCTGATTTGACACGCACTTGCCGCAGGCGGTGGTACAACGTCGCCAAATGTTTGGACCGAAATTTCTGTGGGGAGACAGGGCGGCAGCGTCCGAGGGACAGAATCGGCCGCGGGTGGCGGCCTATGATCTCGGGTCGAATTCTTTTCGTTTGCTGGTCGCAGAGGCCGATGGCCACGGCGGCTTGATCGAGCTGGCGCGTGGCCAGGAGATGGTTCGCCTCGGTGAGGAATCGCTCCGCGACGGCATCATCCCATTTTCCAGCTTTCAGCGCGGCCTCGACGGCCTGCTCAGACTGCGCAAGATTGCAGACGGGTTTGCCCCCGAAAGCACCGTCGCCGTCGCAACCAGCGCCATCCGGGAAGCCCGCAACGGCCAGGACTTCGTGCATACGGTTGCCCGCGAGGTCGGTCTCGATGTCGAGATCTTGGACCCGGTCAAAGAGGCGACCCTCATCTACTGGGGCGCCCGCCAGGCGCTCGATGCTGGCGAAAGCAAGTTCGCTTTGCTCGACGTGGGCGGTGGATCGATCAAAGCCTTGGTCGGCGACGCCAAAGACTGCCTTTTCGCGACTTCGTTGCCCATGGGAGTCCTGCGCTTGCGCGACCAATGCAACTGCGACAAGCTGCCCGACCGAACCGAGTTCCTGACCGCAGAAACTCGGGTACGCGCCGTGGTGCAGCCCGCGCTTCGGCAGATGCTAAAGGTCGGCTTCGATTTCGTGACATTTACATCGGGCACCGCTCTCGCGCTGGCTCGCATGGCCCAGGGAACGGAGGGAAAGGTCGCGGATGCGCGCGGCCGTTCTGGCGAGGGCATGGGGCGCCATCTGGTGTTGTCGCTCGATCGCCTGCATGCCCTGGAAGATCGGCTGATGTCCGCCACCCCGGAGGAACGCGCCGACATGCCGGGCGTCGAGGCCCTACGCGCCGACACCGTCCTGCCTGGCATACTGCTCTTGCGTACGCTGCTGGAGCTGACCGGCCACCAGGACGCCCTGGTGTGCGAGAGTGCTCTCAAAGAAGGCTTGGTGGTCGACTACTTCGTCCGCCGCCAAACTGGCCTGGCGGAAGACCTCGCGGAGACGGACTGACGGCGCAAAGTCCCGGCGCCCGCCGTCGTGTCGAGCTGGGATTCGGAGTAGGTGGCGGAGGCCGAGGCGGGGACTGGGACGAAGACGGGGCCGGTGGAGCGTGGCCCCCGGGAACCTTCGACACTGCGCTTGGAAAGCTCGAAGGCTGCAAGCATCTCTGACGCTCGCGAGGACAGGCCGATGGCGAGCCATGACCTGTCGCCGTGGTGACCGCAGCGACGAATTTTTGGACACGACCGGAAGCCGATCGTCGAGTCAAAGCAAGCCTGGACGGAGGCGCGTCTCGAGAGCTCCTCGCCAAGACTATTGACCTATGGCAACCTGCCATCCGAGAGGACCATTGACAATGGGCAGATACTCGCTTTTTCGACTCGGTAGTCTTCGTTGCCTTGCCGCATTCGCGGCGCTGGCCATCAGCGGATTGGTCAGCACCAGCGCGTTGGCCGACGACGTGGCAGCCCAGACCAGGGCCGCGCGGACCGCCTGCCTGGCTGGAGACTACGCCAAGGGTGTGGCGCTCTTGGCCGAGCTGTTCGTCGACACGCGAAGCGCGACGTACGTCTACAACCAGGCTCGCTGCTTCGAGCAGAACGGGCGCCACCAAGAGGCGATCGATCGGTTCCGGGAGTACCTGCGCATCGCGAACAATCTCACCGAAGAGGACAAGGCGGCCGTGGAGAAACACCTGGTGGACTGCCAGGCCTTGCTGGCCAAGGCTCCACCTGCGGTCGGAGCGAACCCCGGCGCTCCGGTCGGCCCTGCGCAGGTGTCGCCGCCCGCCCCGACGGTAGCCCTGGCCGGCAACACGCCAGCGGCCGTCGTGACCCAGCCGCAACCTTCACCCGCCCCCGTCGAGCAGCCGGACGCAGGTTCGCCCGGCGCAGGACTGCGCACCGCCGGAGTGATCGTCGCGGGGCTCGGCGGCGCCGCCCTCATCACAGGCGTCGCCCTGAACCTCAAGGTCAACGGCATGGCCAGCGACCTGGAGAAGCCGGGCGCCTACTCCCGCGACACCGAATCGCGCCGCTCCGACTACGCCACCCTGACCTGGGTCAGCTATGGGGTCGGCGGCGCATGCCTCGCGGGCGGAGCCATCCTCTATCTTCTGGGACACAGCCAGGCTCGCACGAACGGGCCTGCTGTCGCGGTCCTCCCTGCCATCGCCTCCGGGGGACTGGCTGCGGGCGTGAAAGGAGCATTCTGATGACCACCGCCGTTCGCGCACAGCTGCCATGGCTGGTTTCGCGGTCGACGCTGTCGGCCTTGGCGCTCGTGCTCCTGGTCGGCTGTATCAAGAGCCCTCGGTTGGATGCGAAGAACATGTCCTGCCGGACCGACGACAACTGTCTAATCGGTTACACCTGCGTAGCCGGCACCTGCCAGCCGTCGGGCAGCGGAGAGATGAATGACGCCTCGGCCCCCCCTGGGGACGCGTCCGCATCGGGCGGCGATGACGTCGTGCTCGGGGCGCCCGAGGCGCTCCCGGATTCGGCGAAGCTCGATGCTCCCGCGATCCCCTTGGCCACGGGTGGCGCGGGAGGCGCCTCCACCGGCACGGGCGGTACCGCCGCGGGTGCGGGTGGCATCACCACCGGTGCCGGCGGGGTGACCACAAGTACGGGCGGTAGATTGGGAACCGGAGGCACGATCGACGGAACCGGAGGAACGACTGGCACCGGTGGCAGCACGGTCAACGATGCGGCCCCCTCCGTCACCAACTGCACCCCGCCGACCGACCCGACGGGCGGCTCCGTGCACGTGTCGGCCGTGACGGCGGGCGGAACAGCAACCTACGCATGCAAGGTTGGCTACAACCTGTCGGGGAACGCCGTGCGCACTTGCCAGGCCGACGGCACCTGGAGTGGAACGGCACCGACCTGCATTGCCGTCGACTGCGGCCCTCCGCCCAAGCCCGTGAACGGCAAGGTCTCGGCGACGGTCACGACCTACGCAGCGACCGCAACCTACGCCTGTGACCTCAACTTCGGCCTCGCCGGTAGCCAATCCCGAACCTGTCGAGAAGATGGAATCTGGAGCGGCAGCATGCCGACGTGCGACTGCATCCAGACCTTGTGCGGCACCGGCGCCTGCGTGAACCTGCAGACCGACAATGCCAATTGCGGTAGCTGTGGCAACGGCTGCTCGACGGTGGCGCCTTCGACCGCCCAGTGCACCTTCGCCCGCTGCCTGGTCACCCTGGCTACCGCCGATATGCCGATGGATTTGGCGGTGGACTCCACCAGCGTCTACTGGACCGACATCAAAGCCGCAGGCACCGCCGGCAACGTGATGAAGGCGCCCGTCTCCGGCGGGCCTGCCATCACGCTTGCGACCGGCCAGGGCTTCCCCGAAGGGATTGCCGTCGACGCGAGCAACGTCTATTGGACGGCCTGGAACGACAGCACGGTCATGAAGGCACCGCTCGGCGGTGGTCCCGCCGTGGCGATCGCCACCAGTGAAAATGCGCCATCCGCCATCGCCCTCGATGGCAGCAATGTCTACTGGGGCAACGGCCACGCCAACATCCAGCAGCTGTCCAAGAGCGGCGGGACACCGGTCACGCTTGCCACACAGGCCAGCAACCTGGAGGTCGCCGTCGACGCCACCGGCGTGTATTGGCTGGGCTCTTCTGGCACCACGGTGATGAAAGCCCCCCTCGCCTTCGACGGCACCACGACCACACTGGCCACGGGTCAGCATCCGACCCACCTCGCCGTGGACGCGACCAGCGTCTACTGGACGAACCGGGATGACGGAACCGTCGCCAAGGTGCCGCTCGCGGGTGGCGCGGTGACCACGCTTGCTACCGGCGTCGACTCGCCGGCTGGCATTGCCCTCGACAGCGCCAGCGTCTACTTCACCAGTGGCAATGGCAGCGTGATGAAAGTGCCGCTTGGCGGTGGCACGCCAACCACCCTGGTCTCGGGACTGAGCTGGACGGGAAGAATCGCCGTGGATACCACCAGCGTGTACTTTACGACCGGCACTAGCACCGGCACCGGCGGCGCCGTGTTCAAGCTGAGCCCCAAGTAGACCTGCGCTCGCTGGGTCTGCGGGTGAAGGGCTAGTTTGGGTGAACTGGTCCACCGACAATCGCCAGTGAAAAACGGCTACTTTGCCCAGGCGATTCCAGGGCAGATCTACTCGCCGAGAACGCGTCCGGTACCAAAACTCGATCGAACCCGTTCAAGCTGCTTCTCGGTAGTAGAAGCCGAGCAAACCGCCGAGTCTCTCGCGACGAGCAACGGGACCGAGGCCATCCGTGTCCGGGAAAATGCCATCAATCAGGGTGTTGTCCAGCCCTTGATGGTTCCGCTCACTGTGATAGTGACTCGCGTACTCCGAGATCGCCCATCGCAGGTGCCGCTCTCCCAGCAAGACCATGCGCTCCAGACACTCGATCTTTATGGAAAGAACAAAGCGCTCCGCGTANNCACTACCTCCACGCCGGCCGCCCCTATCATCCTTCGGAACGCTGCCGTGTACAGTGGATCCCGGTCGAGGATCAGATACCGCTTCCCTCGCAGAAATCCGTCCTCAACGTCCAACAGATTCCGCGCCATTTGCTCCATCCACCGCCCGTCTGGATCTCGGCCGATCCCAGCGAGCTCCCCCGCCGGGCTTCCAATGTCGCTCGCGAAGAGCACGAGGTACCGGCAAATAGGCGTTTCTAGCGCCAATTTCGAAGCACACCATCGCAATGTGTGTGTTGTGTT
>PMLH01000185.1 GCA_003159055.1 Myxococcales bacterium | reverse complement strand
GACCTGCGAGATCCCGACCACCGTCGCGTCCTGTCCGACCGGCGCGGTCCGACCGGTCACCGTCGATGGAAAGCCGTCGCTGGAAGTCATTGAAGGTCAGTGCGTCTACTGCGGCAACTGCTACACGGTCTGCCCGTCGATGCCGCTCAATGATCCCGAAGACGGGGTCTCGATCTGGGTCGGCGGCAAGGTCTCGAACGCGCGCAGCGAACCCATGTTCTCGAAGTTGGCGATTCCCTTCTTGCCGAACAATCCACCGCGCTGGCCCGAAGTCACCACCGCGGTGAAAGCCATCGTCGAGCTGTACGCCGCCCACGCCAAGCCGTTCGAGCGCATGGGCGAATGGATCGGCCGCATCGGTTGGCCGCGCTTCTTCCGATTGGCGAACATTCCCTTCACCCGCGACCACATCGACGATTTCACCCACGCGGGGGAAACCTACAAGCGATCGACGCAGCTCCGGCGCTCGCCCGCTTGGAACGGCGGAGGCTAGACTCATGGAAAACGTGACCGCAGAAGCCGTGGCCGACGCGATGTACGCGCTGGTCAAGGAATGCCACGGCAAACGGCAGCTCAAGCCGCTCGATCTGACCAAGGCGATGATTGAACGCTTCGGTGAGGGCTGCGACAAGAACCTGTGCAAGGAAGCGATCAGACTGCTGGTCGAGGACGAGCGCTGCACCTACTCGTACCTTGGCGGCAGCTACATCGTGCTTCCGCCCGAGAAATGACGCCATGGCGCTGCTGCGAAAAAGGGAAGGGGTCAAGCCGCTGCAGGTTCGCGGCAGCGCGCCCTCCGGCAGTGCCGTCTCTACTTTGCGGCCGCGGGCGACACCAAAGGCAAGTCCTTGCCAGTCGTCGTGCCTGGCGGGCACCGATGTTCGCGGCGTGGTGGCCCTGCTCGCGCAGCGGGAAAAGCTGGGCCTTTCCATCGACCAGGCTTGCGAACGCGCCTTCCAGTTGGTCGTCGAAACCAATCCCTTTCCGGCGACCACGGGCCGCATCTGTCCGCACCGCTGCGAAGACAATTGCAGCCGCCACCAGAAGGACGGCGGCGTCGCGGTCGGCACCATCGAGCGCTTCATCGGCGACTTTGCACTTGAGCATGGCCTGGCCTTGCCCGGCTGTCCGGACCGACCCATTCACACTGAACGAATCGCCATCATCGGCGCCGGGCCGGCCGGGCTTTCTTGCGCATACCAACTCGTTCGCCGCGGATATGCATGCACCATCTTCGAAGGTATGCCGCAGCCCGGGGGCATGCTCCGCTACGGGATTCCGTCCTACCGTCTGCCTGCGCGCGTGTTCGAGGGCGAAATCGAGCGAATCCTAAGCCTCGGCGTCGAAGTGCGCACCCGCACCATGATCGGACGCGACATCAGTCTCGACGAGCTCCGCCAGCAATTCGCGGCCGTGTTCGTCGCGCCTGGCGCGGCTGCGAGTCGCGCGGTCGACATCCCCGGCGCGAAAGGCGCGTGTGTGTTCCGTGCCGTGGATTTTCTGCGCGACGTGGCCAAGCAAGCACCGCCAGGCCTCGGCCGCCACGTCGTGGTGGTCGGCGGCGGTAACACTGCCATTGATGCCGCTCGCGTGTCGGCGCGACTGCTCGGGGGACGCGGCGAAATTACGCTTCTCCGGCAGGAGAACGAGACTATCGACGAAGATCTCCGCGACGCGATGGAGGAAGGCATCTCGGTCGAGTTTCTGTCCACCCTCGATTCGGTGGTTCGCGACGCCATGGGCGGCATCGATCACGTGGTCGTTCAGCGGATCGAGCTGGGCGAGAAGGACGCGAACGGGTTCCCGGCGCTGATTCCGGTCGCCGGCAAGGGCTACGAGCTGCGCGCCGACGCCGTCATCTTGGCGCTCGGGCAGAAGCCCAACGTCAGCCCCATTTTTCATGAGAATCCGGAACAGTATGAGCCCGACGCTTCGGGAAAGACCAAGGCAGCACGGGTCTGGCGCGGCGGCGACGCGGTCACGCCGAGCTTCGCCGCGGTTGTGATAGGGCAAGGCCGCCAGGTCGCGCTGTCCATCGACGCAGAATTGCGCGGGCGCCCGCTGCCTGAACCGACGAAGCTGCCCGACTTGCAAGTGAGCCGCCTCAAGCTCGAGTGCTACGACGGTATGCCCCGGCTCGGCCGCCGTCTGATCCCGGTTCGCGAGCGCCTGGCCGATCTGCAAAGCGAAATTGAACCTGGCTACGAAGCGACGGCCGTGTTTCGCGAAGCAGGCCGGTGCCTTTCCTGCGGCAATTGCTTCGGCTGCGAACGCTGCTGGATGTACTGCACCCCCGGCTGTTTTTCCCGCAACACCAAGCCAGCCCCCGGAAATCACTTCAGCATCAATCTCGACAAGTGCGACGGCTGCCGCAAGTGCGCCGAAGAGTGCCCCTCGAGCTTCCTGGGAATGGGGTAACGATGGCCGGTGGTTACGTCTCGTTGCCGAGGTTCGTGATCGCCGGTCTGGCGGGCGATGCGGGCAAGACGCTGGTTTCCCTTGGGCTCATCCGCGCATTTCGCCGAAAGGGAATCAACGTGGCGCCGTTCAAGAAGGGGCCTGACTACATCGACCCTGCGTGGCTTGGCGCGGCTGCAGGCTGCGGCGCCCGCAACCTGGACACCTTTCTGATGTCCGATTCGGCGTTGATTGAATCGCTGGCAAGCGCAGACGGCGCGGACCTGGCAATCATCGAAGGCAACCGCGGCCTCTTCGACGGACAGGACGCGCGAGGGAGCCATTCGACGGCCGAGCTGGCCAAGCGGGTGCAGGCGCCGGTCGTGCTGGTGGTGGACGTCAGCAAGTCGACGCGAACCATTGCGGCTCTCGTGCTCGGGTGCCTGGCGCTGGACCCCGCCCTGCCACTCGCCGGCGTGATTCTCAATCGGGTCGGAACCAGCCGACAAGAGCGCCTGATTCGCGAGGCGTTGGCGAGCGTGACCCAGGTGCCGGTGTTGGGTGCGATTCCGAGGCTGTCGTCTGGCCTGCTGCCGTCGCGCCACCTTGGGCTGCTCATGCCGGCGGAACGCGCGGACCGCGAACACGCGCTCGACCTGATCGCCGATGCTGTCGCCGACCGGGTGGATCTCGAATCGGTGCGGCGAGTGGCAGACACCGCGCCGCCGCTGCCCCATCAGCAACCAACACCGATGGCGCCGCTGACCGGCGCGAGGCTCAACGTCGGGTATCTCAAGGACGAAGCCTTCTGTTTCTATTACGCCGAAAACCTGGCCGCCCTCGAAGCCTGCGGCGCGACCCTGGTGCCAATTTCGCCCATCCACGACAGGGAATTGCCTGACATTGATGCCCTGGTCGCGGGCGGCGGCTATCCCGAGGAACACGCATCGGCGCTGTCGGCAAACTCGCCGTTCCGATCTGCCCTGGCGGATCGAATCGCAGGCGGACTGCCGGTCTGGGCCGAGTGCGGCGGCCTGATGTATTTGGCGTCGGCGCTGGTCACCAAGGGCCGTCTCCACCCAATGGTCGGTGCGCTGCCGATTGTTGTCGAACAGACCGACCGGCCGCAAGGGCATGGCTATGTCGATGCCTGCGTCGACGCGCGCAATCCATTCTTCCCCATTGGCACGCGGCTGCGCGGCCACGAATTTCACTATTCTCTGCTGACGAACGGCAGCAACACCGTGACGACCACCCTGTCGCTCCGTCGAGGCGTCGGCATCGGTGGCAGCCGCGACGGCATTGTCTGCAGTCGCGTGTTTGCCAGCTACATGCACGTATTCGCCCCTGGCACGCCCGAGTGGGCGCCGGCCTTGCTACGACTGGCGCACGAGGCGCGCCTGCAAGCTCCCCTCAACCTCATCGCAATAGGAGACGACTGTGGCATCAATAACAGTTCAAGACTCGCAGATTGAAATCGACGAAGATGGCTTCATTCAGGAGCCCGACAAGTGGAACGAATCCGTCGCGCGCGCGTTGGCCGGCACCGAGGGCGTGACCGAGCTTGGCGAACGGCACTGGGTGCTGATCAATTACCTGCGCGACTATTACAAGAAGTTCGGCATGGCGCCCATGATTCGCAAGATGTGCAAGGAAGTGAACATGAAGCTGAGCGAGGTATACGAGCTGTTCCCGACCGGTCCGGCCAAGGGCGCGTGCAAAGCGGCCGGCCTGCCGAAACCGACCGGCTGCGTGTAGAGCCGAGGTATCCAGCATGGGGCGACACCTCACGATTCACTTGGGCGGCGCGCTTGCCGCAGCCCTGATCGCGTGTGCCGTGCCCGTGTTGGCCGCTGCGCTGCTTGGCCACGGCTGGGCGCTGCTGCTGGTCGTGTTCGCGCTGGCGGTGCCGACGATGCTCGTCGCGTTCAGCGCGAAAGTCCTGGGTTGGCTCCGCTCGCCGGTGGCGTTCCGGATTCCTCTCACCACGGGTCAGCAACGGTCGCTGCGCTCGATTCCCCACCACGGCAGCCGCAATCCACACACGGCCGGCCAGGTCTTGCTTCGCGTGCTGCTCGACGTGCTCTTGTTCCGACCGCTGACGCGCACGACGCCCACCGCGCGATCGCTCAGTCCGGCGCTGGATCACGGAACCACGCGCTCGCTGTGGCTGGCGGCGGCGCTGTTTCACGGCTCGCTTGCCGTAATCCTTGTCCGGCACCTGCGCATGTTTCTCGAGCCCGTGCCCCGTGTCGTGACCTGGCTCGAAAGCGTCGATGCGATCGGCGAGATGACCTTGCCCAAGCTCCACCTGAGCAGCGTGGTCTTCGTCCTCGCACTGTTCTTCCTGTTTGGCCGTCGCCTTGGGCTGGCCAGACTGCGCTACATCTCCATCGCCGCCGACTATTTTCCGCTCTTCCTCTTGATCGCGATGGCCACGACGGGACTTCTCGTAAGACATGTGGTTCGCGCCGACGTGCCGGCCGTGAAGGAGCTCACCACCGGTCTGGCCAATGGCGTCTTGGTTCTACCAACGAGAACCGATGCGTGCTTGCTCGTGCACCTGTTCTTGCTTGGCGTGTTGCTCGTGTATTTTCCGCTCAGCAAGCTCATGCACATGCCGGGCGTTTGGCTAAGCCCCACACTGACCCTCGCCAACAGCACCCGCGAACGCCGCCACGTCAACCCGAACAATCCGCGTGTCGAGGTTCTGCACTACGCCGACTACGAAAATGCCTTCCGTGGTCCCATGATCGAGGCCGGCCTGCCGGTCGAGAAAGAATGACATGGCGGCGCCACGCAAACCCGATGATCCAGGCTACTACCGGAAAGCCTACCTCGAGCGTGTCGACTACCAACCGCCGCGCGTGCCATGGCAGTCGTCTTTGCCGACCTTTAGCGCAGGTGGTTTTCTCCACCCGGCCAAACCCAAGAACCTGGAAAGCCTCGGCCTGCCCTCCGCCCACGCTTGGTCGCCGCTCGACGACGATTGGAAGCTGCCCAAAAATTGGAAAGAGATCGTCATTGACGGCATCCGGGAGCGGCTCGCGACCTCGCGCACCTTGCGTCTGTTCATGGACACCTGCGTCCGCTGCGGCGCCTGCGCGGAGAAGTGCCCTTTCTTCATCGGCAGCGGCGACCCGAAGAACATGCCGGTCTTGCGCGCGGAGCTTCTGCGCTCGGTCTACCGCAAGTACTTCACGATTTCCGGCCGGCTACTCGGAGAATTCGCGGGCGCGCGCGAGCTCGACGAGTCGGTGATCAAGGAGTGGTTCAAGTAC
>PMLH01000415.1 GCA_003159055.1 Myxococcales bacterium | reverse complement strand
CCGGTCAGCGTGAACCTGTCGAAGATGCCGCACCTTCTGGTCGCCGGCACGACCGGGTCGGGCAAGTCGGTCGCGGTCAACGGCATGATCACCAGCGTGCTCTATTCGGCCACGCCCGAAGAGGTGCGCTTCATCATGGTCGACCCCAAGATGCTTGAGCTGTCGATCTACGAAGGCATTCCGCATCTGCTATTGCCGGTGGTGACCGATCCGAAGAAGGCCGCGTTGGCGCTGCGCTGGGCGGTCGACGAGATGGAGCGACGCTACGAGCTTCTGGCCAAGAGCGGGGTGCGCGACATCTCCAGCTACAACGCGAGGATCGAAGCCGAGCAGAACAAGAGCGCGGTGGAAGATGAGTTGAAAGAGACCGTCTCGAAGCGCAGCAAGCGCCTGAAGGTGTTCATGGCAGATGCCGAAGGCCACGAGCGAGAGGTCGAGGTCGATGCGGAAAGTGGGCCGATGGCTCCCGACGGTGGCGCAATCAGCGCAGAGCTGGCCGAGGAGATTTCCGCCAAGGCGGCTGCGGCGCAGGCGGCAAAGGAAAATGCAGAGCCGCCGGCGCGCAAGTTGCCCTACATCATCATCGTGATCGACGAGTTTGCCGACCTGATGATGGTGGCTTCCAAGGACGTCGACACCGCCGTAGCGCGCTTGGCGCAGAAGGCGCGCGCGGCAGGCTTGCACCTGATCCTCGCGACCCAACGTCCCTCGGTCGACGTCATCACCGGGGTGATCAAGGCGAACTTCCCCAGCCGGATCGCCTTGCAAGTCGCTTCGCAGATCGACTCGCGCACCATCATGGGCCAGCCGGGTGCGGAAACCCTGCTCGGCAACGGCGACATGCTGTTCTCCGACCGCGGCACCAAGCTGCGCCGCATTCAGGGCGCGTTCTTGTCCGACGACGAGGTTCACCGCGTGGTCGACTTCTTGAAGAAGCAAGCCAAGCCGGTCTACGACATGAACATTCTCACCGCCCGTGAAGACGAGGACGGCGAAGGCGCCGCAGCGGCGGACGATTTCCACGACGAGCTCTACGACCAGGCGATCGCCATCGTCTGTGACACCCGTCAGGCGAGCGTTTCCTTCATTCAGCGTCGCCTGCAAATCGGCTACAACCGCGCCGCGCGCATGGTCGAGCAGATGGAACGGGATGGGCTGGTGGGTCCGTCGAACGGCATCAAGCCGCGCGAAGTGATCGCCCCGCGTGGCGAATACCTGAGCCAGCCGGGAGCGTAGCCGGGACGCGCACGCGAGGCGCAGCCAGCGGAAGACTGCGTGAGCTCCAGCTTAGGGCTGTCGATACAGGATGGCGTTGTCGCCGACCACCCAAAGGTCGCCTGCCGTGCTGCCCCACACGCCGAATAGCGCCACCGTGCTCGCGGTCCGCTGTTTCGTCCAGGTGGCGCCATCCCACGTCGTCACGTCGCCCTCGCCGTATCCGCCAACCGACCAGACCTCGTTCGCGCCGCGGCCCCACAGTCCGAGGATCGGAAATGGCGTCGCGCTGGTCCGGGTCCAGGTCGCGCCGTCCCAGCTGGCCACATAGCCGGGTCCGCGGAAGCCACCGCCGACCCACACATGGCTTGCGTCGGCGCCCCAGATGGCGTGGCACGTGTTCGCTGCGCAGAGGTCGAGGAGGCCCGCTGCGGCCGTCACGTTGGTCCAATTGACACCGTCCGATCGATAGGCTGCGCTCCCCGATATCGCCCAGACGTCACTTGCGCTCGTCCCCCAGACGTCGCGCAAGTCGGTTCCGGATTGTGAAGTGGCGCTCGCGCCTACCGACTGTCGGCTGAAGGTCGTTCCATTCCAATTCATGATCACGGCGGCGCCGCTAGGCGTGCTCGCGCCAACCATCCAAACGTGGCTCGTGTCACTGCCCCACACGCCGTAGAAGTGGCTGGTCGGATCGCTCAGCATGGCGCTCCAGGCGGCACCATCGAAGTGGAGAATCACACCGTCGCCGACCGCCCAGACATCGTTGTTCCCCGCGCCCCAGACGCGCTCGAGGGACGAGGTTGTGCCGCTCTGCTGAGCTGTCCAGCTGTTGTCCTGCCAAGCGATGATGGTCCCGTTCGCGCCGACGACGAAGACCCGATTGGGCCCGGATCCCCACACCGACCTGAACTGCTGCGCGACGGGCGGAGGAATCTCGCACCACCCGTCCGCTTCTGCGGGACAAGGGGGCTCGGCTGCGGCCGCATCCAGCGCGCTCGCGTCCGCGCCAGTGGCGACGGACGCCTCGGTCCAAGCCGCGTCGACCACAGCCGCGTCTGAAGTAGCAGGGAAAGAAGCTTCCGCCGGATTCGCATCCACGACATCCGCATCGGCTGCAGAGACGGAACCCTCTGCGGAAACCACGTCCATGGCTCCTGCATCCGTGGCGGCGGTTCCACCGTCTGAAGCGTCCACGCCGACGGCGTGGGCGTCCGCCTGACTCGCGTCTGCCAAAGCCGCATCATCCTTTCTCGATCTGTCATCGCCGCAGTGGAGGAGCGCAGGGACGAGCAGGGCCACCACGGCCAGCCGAGCGCTGGTCCATCCGAAAGGCACTTGGGCGATCATCGACGACAGCGAGGTTGTTCGCCTCGCCCTCCTATCAACATGCGCATTGTACAATGAAACTCGAGTCCCGCTCCAAGTCCACACGCCGACACACCGTGTCAGGCCCAGACCTGGGCGGAAGCATCGGGTGCGACGAAGCGGAAGCCGGTGGCCGGCTGCCGGAACCGGTTCCGGATCCGACATCCGGTCCCGGAACCGGAACTTGTGAGATGCGGCATCCGAAGATCGTTGTAAGCTCCGGCCGATGACCATGCTTTTGCTCGCCATCGTCACGGCCGCGGCCTCGGCTGCGCCCGCTTCGGCCGCGCCGGACGGCAACCTCGATTTGCAGACCGTGATCGACCGGATGCAGAAGCGCTACGACCAGGCCAAGGACTTCCGCGCCCGGTTCTCGCAGAACTACAGTCGAGCGGTGGTCGGGCGCAGCACTTTGTCGACGGGCACCGTCGCCTTCAAGAAGCCGGGCCGCATGCGCTGGGACTACGATAAGCCCGAGCCGCGCATGTTCGTCTCCAACGGTCAGGTGCTGTGGCTCTACGAGCCGACTGAGAAGCAAGCCTTCAAGCAGGACCTCAAGAACTCGCAGCTGCCCGCCGCGCTGGCCTTCCTGATGGGCAAGGGCAAGATCGCCGACGAGTTCGACGTCGCTTTTGCCAAGGATGCCAAGCAGGGCCGCCCCGGCGACTACCGTCTCGCGCTCACGCCCAAGCAGCCGCAATCGGCCTACAAGTCTATTCTTTTCGTGGTGGATCCGAAGGAATTTCTGGTGCGTGAGACGGTCCTGGTGGACCCGCAGGGCAACACCAACCACTTCGTCTTCGACGACCTGGAAGTAAACGACAAGGTGCCGGACGCTCTGTTCAAGTGGACGCCTCCAGCCGGGGTTCGCGTGGTCGATACCGGACAGATGGGCAAGTAGGAACGAGATCTGCCGAGCGGTGCCCAAGAGGCCCCAGCCTCGGCTCTCTCGGCCTGCTCAGCGCTTTCCCTCGCCTTGGGATAGGTAAGCGAGGATCACATCGTCCAGGCTCTGATCGGTGACCAACGCCGCTGGCGGAGCTTCTTGTGGGGGAGGGACCGGCGGGGCGGCGGGCACATCCGCGGTTCGCGGTGCCTTGGCGGCTTCGGTAACCGGCGTCGCGTCTGCCCTGCGAACCGTGCCCGGAATGTTTGCGTGGCTGCCCTCTTTGACCACGTAGGGGCCGCCGGACACGGGTCGTCGCCGCACCGGCGTGGTCGTGGCCTTTCGCATCGTGGTTGCGGGAGGTGCCCCGGCACCGACGACAACCTGCCTTTGCACCACGACCGGCGCGATGGGGCGCGCAGGCGCAGGTTTTGGGACTCTCGGCAAGGACGGCGGCTGGACTGGTTCGCCCGGGAACTCCTCGCGATGCGGACGACGGAAGGTATAGGTGCCCGGGCCAGGGACCGCGGGCTTGGTCAGGTGCATGGGCAGCGGCTCGGGCGTCGGCCCCCGATCGCCAGGGGCAGGCGGAAGGGCGTCAAGGTCGAGCACCGCGGCTTCCGCGATGGCCTCGATTGGCGGCGGCACATCCACCGGTGCGGCTGCGCGTTCGGCCACGGGCTCGGTCGGCGGCGCGCCTTCCTGCGCGGGATCGGCGAGGAGGTCTTCCGACCGGAAGGTCTCCCCGCGGGTTTCGAAGAAGCGAGTGATTCTGTCGTCGTAGGTTTTCTGCTTGAGCTCTTTGAGGATGGCCTTGTGCTGGGTCTGCATCATGACCCGGACATCCTCCTCGGACGCACTTGGGTCGTACTGGCAGCGCTTGCTGCCGAGGATGCTGCCCTCGAAGAACAAGTGCGTGAAAACATGGGGATTTCCGGGTCCCGAGTCCTCGGTCTGAACGTGAAAGATCTGCCCGCCGTACTTGACGTTGTGGTTGTACCCGAGCAAGGGGCTGCGAGGCGGCTTCGCCATGTTCGTGCGGAGTATAGCGCTTGCCACGTTTATGCTAAACTGCGTTTGAAGGCAGCGGCATGGTCAGCATCACCGCAACAAAGATTCGCGACAACTCGCGCGATCCGTCCTGCGTGGTGACCTTGGGTAGGGCCTTTCAGGGCTTTCTGATCAGCTATCCGACCATCGGTCGCGGCATGGTGATCTTCCGCGAGCCGAGCGGGCACAGGATGGTGACGACGCCGGTGCGGCGTGTGCTTGGCGAATTCGGCGAGCCCGACATCTACGTCGAAACCGAGAAC
>PMLH01000584.1 GCA_003159055.1 Myxococcales bacterium | reverse complement strand
CGATACGGCGGCTGGGACAGGCGGGGGTGGAGGCGGAACGGTCGCGACTTTCCCGAGTGGGCTCGATGGGGGAGGCATCGTCGGCGAGGGGGGAGCGGAGGAAGTTGCCCTGGGCGGAGCGGGCGATACGGCGGCGCCTGGGGCAGGCGGGGACGTGGAGGTCGGATCTGGTGGAGAGGATGGCACGCCGACGGGTGGCACGGGCGGGGCATGGGATGCTGGAGCGGGCGGAGTGGGCGGCATGACGCCCGACGTGGGGCTTGAGATCCCGACGGACGGGACCGGTGGGGGGGCGACCGACGGCGCGGGCGGCTCGCCGAGCGACCTGCCGGTTGACGCTCCGGCGGATGCGCCCAAGGACGTGCCGACTGTCGGAACCGGCGGCACCGGAACCGGCGGCGTCGGGACGGGCGGCATCGGAACCGGCGGCATCGGAACCGGCGGCATCGGAACCGGCGGCACCGGAACGGGCGGCGTCGGAACCGGCGGTGTCGGAACCGGCGGCACCGGAACCGGCGGTGTCGGAACCGGCGGTGTCGGAACCGGCGGGTCAGGTGGAACGGGCGACGCAGGCGTGGGTCTCGACGGAGGATTGTCTGCGGGGTTGATTGCCTACTACCCTTGCGAGTCCGCGACCGGCACCATGCTCCCCGATTCTTCCGGCCACGGAAACAATGGGACGTTGGCCAGCGGCGCAGGCGCTGCAGGAACCGGGCCGGCGTACAGCTTCGCTGGTGGTGAGCTGGGCAACGCCCTGTTCTTGAGCTCGGCGAACAAGGGGTACTTGTCGGTACCGCCGGGCATTCTCGCGTCGGCGGGCGAGATGACCATCGCGGAATGGGTCTACCTCAAGAGCAATCCGAGCTGGCAGAGGATCTTCGATTTCGGCCAGGACCAGAATGTCGACATGGTCCTCGTGTCGAACAACAACAACACCGGCCGGCCCAGATTCGCCATCAGCCTGAACGGTCCGAGCGCCGCGCAGGTCATTGATGGTTCCTCGACGCTCCCGACCGGGATCTGGGCTCATCTCGCCGTCGTCATCGGTCCCAGCGGCGGCATCCTCTACGTCAACGGCCAGCAGGTCGGGGCCAATTCGTCCATGACTCTCCATCCGGCCGACTTGGGCAGCACGCCGAACAATTACTTCGGACGCTCCCAGTATGCGTCCGATCCCTATCTGGACGGAAATCTTGACGAGATCAGAATCTACAGTCGCGCATTGATGCCTGCAGAGATCTCGGCCCTCGCTGGCGGCGCGTGAACGTAGTTACGCAACTTCTCGTGTGCCGTCGCCGACAACGCATGCATGGCCCTTTCCCGCAAGTCGTCGCCGGTCGTGACTACATGCTTACGGCTGGTCAAACCCCTTGACGCGCTTTGGCCAGGTACTAGAGTTGCCACCTAGCCATGGCACTCCTAGGACGTGACGTCTCGATCGGCGGGCCCTTTCCGAAGGGGTCCACCGTGCTTCTCGAAACTTTCTCGGGGACCGAGGCACTCGGCCTGCCGTATCGGTTCGAGCTCGGGCTGCTTTCCGACGTGCCGAATATCGAGCCCGAGGACGTGCTGGGCAATCCCCTCGCGGTTTGCATCAACCTCAACACCGGCAAACAGCGCTTTTTCCACGGCATCGTGGTCGATTTTTCCAAGGCGGGAACGACCCTCAGACACACGCGCTATGCGGCCGTGATCCAACCTCTGCTCAGCCAATTCGATCACACGCGCGATTGCTGTGTTTTCAACGAGCCTGGCCAGAATGCCTTGAGCATCGTGCGCGAGGTGCTTGCGTTTCGTGGACTGACGAACGTCGACCCCCACAAGATGGACAACCATGTCTACCGCGCACGCGAGTACTGCGTGCAATACCGCGAAAGCGATTTCAATTTCGTACAGCGGTTGCTGGAAGAAGAGGGCATCTACTACTACTTCCGGCACGAGCAGGCGATGCACACACCGGTGCTCGTGGACTCGCTTGCTGGGCACGGCGTGGTCACGGGCTACGAGGACGTTCCGTATTTCCCGAAGGAGCGACATTTCGCCACGGTCGAGGAGCATTTCTGGTCGCTCAGGCTGCGGAATTCGGTCTACCCCGGTCGTAGGACGGTGCTGAGTGGCTACGATCCAACCGAAATGCGCCCCAAACAAATGATCTTCGGCGAAGATCGCTCAGGCGAGCCGCTGCCCGGATCAGAGTTCGAGGCGTACGACTATCCGGGAGGGCTCTATGACCCCGCCGAAGCAGAGCAGGAGGCCACCCTGCGCATGCAGATCGATCGTGTGGCCAATACGCTGATCGAAGTGGATGGAAACACGATGGGGCTTGGGGTGGGCGACTTGGTCAACGTGCGCCCTGGGCAGATCGACGTGGGCGATGCTCTCCCGTTCTGGAGCGAGGACGGTTTTGCGAAAAAGTACCTGATCGTATCGGCCACCTACAGCATCGCGATCGACCAATACGAAAGTGGCACGCATGCCGCGGGGGACGAGCCGTTCACCGCGCGCTACCTGTTGCTCGACAGTCAAACGCAATTCCGACCGAAGCCGACCGCGTGCAAGCCCTTGATGCCCGGCCCGCAAACCGCCGTGGTGGTCGGGCCGGCGGGCGAGGAAATCCACACCGACGAGCTCGGCCGGGTCAAGGTTCAGTTCGACTGGGACAGGCTTGGCGAGAACAACGAGGACTCGTCGTGCTGGGTGCGGGTGTCGCAGACCTGGGCCGGGGCAAAGTGGGGATCGATTCACATCCCGCGCATCGGACAAGAGGTGGTGGTCGAGTTTCTCGACGGCGATCCTGATCGCCCGATGATCAGCGGCCGGCTCTACAACGCGGACAACATGCCGCCCTACGATNNGCAGCAGCAAGGGCGGCACCGCCAGCAACTTCAACGAGATCCGCTTCGAGGACAAGAAGGGCCAGGAGGAGCTGCACATCCAGGCCGAGAAGAACATGTCGACGCTGGTGAAGCACAACCAGACGTTGCACGTGGGCGTGGATCGCAGCATCGAGGTGGGCAACGACGAGAGCACGCTGGTCAAGCACAATCGCACCACCACGGTCAATGTGGACGACAGCGTGGTCGTCGGCGGCAACCACGACAAGACGGTGACGGGTGACGTTCTGCAACTGTACGGCAGCGACCACTTCCGCAAGGTCGACGGCAACCAAGAGCTGGTGGCCGAACAGAACAAGACCGAGCACGTGAAGCTGGCGTACACGCTGACCACCGACCAGAAGTTCCAGCTGAACCAAGACGCGACCAGCCTGACCTTCGAAGACACCAACGTTACGTTGGATTCGGCGGGGAAGATCACAATTATGGCCGGCGGGGCGACGGTGATGGTCGAGAAGACGGGCATGATCACCGTGAATTCTCCGACCGGAATCAACCTGCTTTGCGGCGGGAGCGGGCTTGCCATTCTGCCGGGCGGAATTGCGGTTACGGCTGCCGCGGTGACGGCGGCGGCAGGGCCAAGCCAGATGGAAATGGGTAAGGATGCGGTGGTGATGAAGAGCAAGACGGTGACCATCGAGGCAGAGACCGTCTGCAGCATCAACGGCAAGAGCGTTCTCAAGCTCAACACGCCATAGGGCGTTTATGATGGGAACCCTAGGAGGGTTCCGCTCTGCACTCGGCACCCGCCCCACCCCTGCCACCCCCGCGCTTCGCGCAGCCTCGCCAACCCCCCGCGATGCTTCGCTGCCGGCAGAGCCAGCGAAGCGTAGGCTCCGCAGCGCGGCCGCCAGCGCTCATCTTGCTGCGAATACGGGGCGGTTCTGTGCTACGGTTCCGCCGCTGACGCAGCCCTTTTCTTGCGCCAAGGAGATGACCATGCCCGAAGCCGATGCCCCAACCAAGGCCGACAAAGAGTTCTATCTCGATGTGCCGCAGAAGAGCGCGGCCTTCTTCCTCAAGGGATCGAACGCCCACGACTGGGGCATGAACAACCGCTTGGCTCGCATCTTCAACCCGCAGTCGGGCAAGGCCGTGATGCTGGCCTTCGACCACGGCTATTTTCAGGGGCCTACCACCGGCCTCGAGCGGGTCGACGTTTCGATTTTGCCGCTGGCGCCGCACGCCGACGCGCTGATGCTGACGCGCGGAATTCTTCGCAGTGTGATTCCGCCGGAATTGCGGAATGCAGTCGTCATGCGTGCCAGCGGCGGGCCCAGCATTCTGAAAGAGCTTTCCAACGAGCAGATCGCGGTCAGCATGGAGGACGCCGTTCGTATGAACGTGTCGGCGGTCGCGGTGCAGGTGTTCATCGGCGGCGAGTTCGAGACCCAGTCGGTCGCCAACATGACCCGCCTGGTGGACGAGGGAAATCGCTACGGCATTCCGGTCTTGGCGGTCACCGCGGTTGGCAAGGAGCTGGTGCGCGACGCGAAGTACATGCGGCTCGCCTGCCGCATCTGCGCCGAGCTGGGCGCGGCGTTCGTGAAGACCTATTACGTGGACGAGGATTTCGAGACCGTGGCGGCGTCGTGCCCGGTGCCGCTGGTGATTGCGGGCGGCAAGAAGCTGCCCGAGCTGGATGCCTTGCGCATGGCCCACGCGGCGATTTCGCAGGGTGCCGCGGGCGTCGACATGGGCAGGAACATCTTCCAGGCCGAGGCGCCGGTGGCGATGATCCAGGCCGTGCGCAAGGTCGTGCACGAGAAGCTGAGCCCCGAGCAGGCCTTCGATTTCTACAGCAGCGCGAAGAAGCGCTAGCAGAGTCGGCGCGAACCGCGATGCAAGATCGTTGGTCAGAATCAGATGCCGGTGCCTTGGGCGCGGGTTGCGAAAGCAGCCTTGCGCAGCTCGTGTATGCGACGCGTTTGCTTGGGGCCGAGCCGGACTTGGCGATGCACGGCGGGGGCAATACGTCGTGCAAGTGCACGCTCAAGAATGCGCTCGGCGACGAGCAGAAAGCGCTTTTCATCAAGGCGTCCGGGGTGGAGCTGGCCAACATCGGCGTCGGCGATTTCGTGGCGCTGGATTTGCCGTACCTCATCCGCCTGGCGGGGCTGGCGGCGCTATCCGACGAAGAGATGGCTGACGAATTTGCCAGCCACGTGGTGCGGCCGACGGCCCGTCGCGCGTCGGTCGAGACGCTGATGCACGCCTTGCTGCCGGCGCCGTTCGTGCTGCACACGCATCCGTCGGCGATCCTGGCGCTCGGCAATCGCACCGACGGAGAAAAGATGGTCGCTGCGGCGCTGGGCGACGGCATCGCCGTGGTTCCCTACGCCAGGGCGGGTCTCGAGCTCGCGCAGGCGGTGCGCGCTGCAATGGCGCAAAACCCTCGAGCGAACGCCCTCGTGCTCATGCACCACGGCCTGGTGACCTGGGGCGCATCGCCGCGTGAGGCGTACCAGTCGTCCCTCGCGACGGTCAGCCGCGCCGAGCAGTACCTTCACGAGAATCGCAAGCGCGCGCTGGTCGCCTCGCCCATTGTGAGCACTGAGCGTGAACGCCGGTGCTCGGCGCTCGCTCCAATCATTCGCGGCGTTCTCGGGCCGGCCAGCGCCGACGATCTGGGCGGTCGGGTGGTCCTTGCTGCCGTGCTAGACGCGGACATCGCCGACCTGCTCGATTCACCGCAAGGCCGCGCGTTGGCGCTGTCGCCGCCGCTCACGCCGGACTATCTCGTGCGCACACGCAGGCACGCCTTGTGGCTCGACCGTCCGAGCCTCGACGATGCGAAAGCGTTCAAGGCCGAGCTGGTGCAAGCCGTGGAGGCGTTCCAGGCCGAGTATCTCGCGTACGTCCGCACCCACGCGAAGTCGGACGCCGCCGAGGCCCGCGATTTCTGTCCGCGTGTGCTGATGATTCCAGGCCTTGGCGTGATCTGTGCCGGCAAAGACGCCGCCGATGCGCGCATGGTTTCCGACATCACCGTGCAGGCGCTGCGCGCGAAGAAGGCCATCTACGAGACCGGTGGCGACTATCGTTCGCTCAGCGACGATCATCTCTTCGATATGGAATTTCGCGCCTACCAGCGAGCCAAGACCGCGCCACGGGAGCCGTCGAGCAGTCTGCGCGGGAGCGTGGCCATCGTGACGGGCGCCGCCGGGGCCATCGGTTCCGGCATTTGCGAAGCGCTGCTCGAACGTGGCTGTCATGTGGCGGCCACCGACTTGCCCGGGCTTGCGCTCGAAGCCCTGACCACGGAGCTTGGTGGTCGCTATCCGCTGCATGTCTTGGGCATCGCCATGGACGTCACCAGCCCGGCGTCGGTGGCGGCGGCCTTCGGCACCGTGGTTCGCGCTTGGGGCGGGATCGACGCCGTGGTCGTGAACGCCGGCATCGCGCATGTCGCACCTCTGGTCGATCTGAGCCTCGAAACCTTCAGAAAGCTGGAACGCGTGAACGTCGAGGGTACCTTGCTGGTGCTCGCCGAGGCGGGCCGGCACTTCGCCCTGCAAGGCCAGGGTGGCGACGTGGTGCTGGTTTCCACCAAAAACGTGTTCGCGCCCGGCGCCGGTTTTGGCGCCTACAGCGCGACCAAGGCCGCCAGCCACCAACTCGCGCGCATTGCGAGCCTTGAGTTCGCGCCGCTCTCGGTGCGGGTCAACATGGTCGCACCCGACGCCGTGTTTTCCCATGGCGGCACGCGCTCGGGCCTGTGGGCGGCCGTCGGCCCCAACCGCATGAAGGCGCGCGGCCTCGACGANNGCGCGCCGTGCTTTTCTTCCTCACGCACCAGACGCCTACCACAGGCGCCACCATCCCCGTCGACGGCGGCCTGCCCGACGCGACTCCCCGGTAGCGCGAACAGGGTCAATTCAGGTGGACGAAGATAGTATGGGATCCTGCGTTTGCGCGAGCAGGAGCTGATGGAGCCAGGTGAGCGCCTCCTGCGCGATCCCCAGCTCTCGAAGTTGCTCCACCGCGTTCGCGATTTCGCGGTGACGACTCCGCGGATCCTTCGCGGTCTTCACGTGGTCACGGAGGATTTCTTCGGCTTCCCGGCGACGGTCAAGGCAGGCCAGCGACACGACCTTCCCGACGACTAGGCGATCGGAATCCAGCTTTTGGTCGTTCAACGCAGCGATGCCCTGATCGGCGCTCTCCAGGGCGCCCGAGAAATCTCCGCTGGCACAGCGGTAGACAGTCAAGTGGAGGTACGCACCTCTAAGCTCGTCAGCCCCCATCGCCGCGTAGCCGTCGTCCACGGCTCGACGGCGATGCTCCACCCACTCGCCCCACAGGCGCGCCGCATCGGTCCACCGGTGCAGGGCCGCAGCGACCAGAGCCTCGGCGCGAACGGCATCGCCCGGGATTCTCGATCTCGCCCCGTTCGCGAAGTACTCCACCGCAATCGGTAGATCGAACCCGAGCTGGCTGTCGTCGCTGGACATGACGATCGCGCCATTGGACGGAATGCTGAATGCCGCCCAGAAAAGTGCATCGCCGTAGCGGACCGTAGCGGTCGCGGTCCAGGCGCCTTCCGGCCCGGGGTAGAGGACGACGGGGCTGATGCGTGCCGCAATCTCGGCGCGTGGCGCTGCCGGGGTGCCCGGTTCCCACGTCAACTGGTCGACGTGCTCGACGATCTCGAAGCGCCCCTGGTCGCCTTGGATGTAATTCACGAAGAACCGCAGGTACGCGGCCGCAAGATCCGCCGTGTCGATCCGGAGCGGGACGGCTTCATTCAGATGGTGGATGTTCGGCGAGCTACCGTCGAGCGGCATCCATTCCGTGGCAAGCCGAACGAAAGCGGCCACCATGGGTCCGCGTTCGGACGTGAACTCGACCTCTATCAGCGAAAGCCCACCGTAGAACGAGAGCGGTAGTGCCCTCACTTTGTTCACGGAGCCAGCGGGTCGACCGAGCAGTGCGGTCAGATGGCCGGTGTCTTCCCCGGTGACCAAGCGCCAGGTTCCCGGCACCGCGGGTTTGACCGCAAAGCTCGCGGGCATGAACTGCATGACCCTGTTCAGAGATTGCGACGTTGTCTCGATCTCTTCGCTCGGGAAGATCCTACCCAGGCGCAGACACAGAGCAAGCGTTGCCTGGAGTTGCTCTTTGGGCTCCTTTGCCCACGGCTGGATTTCCCAGGCCTCGAGACAAGCCTGCCCGGCGCGCTGGAGGAACGGGACGCCGCGCCCCGGTGTCACCGATGCTGCCCATAACTCAGCACATCGTCTCTCGAGCCTCGCCTTCGACACGAGCAGCCTCCGGCGATCAGAGACCCGGAGAGACCCGCCGTTCAAGCCGGTATCGAGAGCCTTGATCGCGGCCTGGAACTGCTCGGCGGCAAGCTCGAGGTTGCCGCTTCTTACGTCTCGTTCGTCCGCGAGCTCTTCGAGCAAGCCAGACAGTACCTCGAGATTAAAGAGGTCGGCTGACGCCTGAACCAGGGCACGCGTGACGCTTATTGCGTCCTCCAACCCGCGCACGGCAAGGTCCGCTTGCCCTAGGCGCCGATACTCCGAGGCCTCGAACCGGCGCACGTAGCTGCGGACCCGCAGGACGCTCGGGGAAGTCATCACCGAAGCAGGCAAGTGCTCGAGCTCCGCCACCGCGAGCGCGAGCTGGACCAGCTTCTCGTTCGGGCTCGTCTCGCAGAGCGCCCGATCCGCAAGCGCTTCCGCCAGCTCACAGCGGAATCCGGCCACGTCGGGCTCTCGCGCGGTGAGGCTCTTAAGCCGAGTGATGGCGAGCTCACGTCGGAGCCGGTGTTCGTCTTCGTGCTTCTCCTCCTCCGCCAGACTGGCGAGGGCCGAGTCGAGGAAGGCCAGGCAGAGGCGCAACGTGCTCGACCAGGCCTCGCCCGCGTCGAGTAGCGCGATGAGAGCGGCCGCCTGAGTGGCTTGTTCCCTGCGGGGCAAGGCTTCGCCAGCCCAGTTGATCGCCTTTCCCGTGAAAGGACTTCCTGTGGACGATTGACCGGCTTTCCCCGAATTGTTCTCCTTTTCCCTGATCCCGTTTGACGTGACGGACACGAGCCGCTCGCAGCTCCGGACCAACAGCACCGCCGGGGCGAGCCCTCGGGCCTTCGCAAAATGGGCAGCCGCCTGGGCTCGCGACTTTTCGTACCGACTGCAGGCGTCCGCAAGCTGTTGTTGTTTCCACGCCAGGTCGCCGCGATAGAACTCCATCGTGGCTTCCGCAATGGCCCAGCGACAGTTCACCCGGTTGGCGTCGAGTTGCGCGCGGAGCTCTCCACTCACCTCATCGAGCGTGTCTGAGACCGACTTCCATGCTCCGACCGAGTGGTGGATCGCCGTACGTTCGAGCAACGTCTCCAGGCGACGCAACTCGACCTCGTCCCGCGCGACCACGGCAGACGGAGCGTCCAGCCGCGCCGGCACGGTGTCGGTCCAATCGCGCGCGGCGGACGGATCCAGCTGACGCCGCGACAGGTGGGCGAGGCGCAGCCGACTCAACACGTCGGCCCGCCAGGCTTCTTCGTCGAGCTCGGCCTGGCCTTGCGCGAGATCGATGGCCAGCAGGAAATGCTCGCGTGCTCGCGCGAACGATCCCGTCTCGAAGGTGATAGAACCGTGCAGATAACTCCGGTGCGCCCGCAGAGCTGCATCCGTGACCCGCGGCTCCGTCGTGGTCAGGTGGCGAGTCGCCTTCGCAAAGTCCCCCGCCTCGACACAGATCTCGGCAGCGAGCTGCGAACAGAGGACGCTGGATGAAGCCAGGCTCGGTAGCCTCGCGAGCGCCGCTTCGGCCGCCGCGGAGGGATCAGCGGAAGGGTTCACCAGCTCCGCGCGCAGGGACCTGATCACCTGATCCTCGATGCGACGCCTTTCCTCCGTCACCGCGAGTTGCTCGCTGCGGGCGCGACTTCGACGTGCCGGACCAGTCAAGAGGTCGTGCGAAAGCTCCACCCATGTGTCGCCGCGGCGCTTTTCGCTGTGTAGCAGCCGGCGCTTGACGAGCTCATGCAGCGCCGCTTCGGCGACACCTGAGAGCGTCGCGCGTTCGATGACCGCTCGGTCGCGATACCCCGAGGGCGTAAGCAGCGCCTTCTCCACCCAGAGCCGCACGTCGGGCACGAGGCCCGCAAACGCTTCCTCGTAGTAGTTGTCGAGGATGTCGGTGCCCACGTTGCGCACAAGCTCACTCGAGATGGTCTGGGGCGGCCCGGGCAACCCGAGGCGCCTTTCATTCAACTGCTGGCACACCAGGGAGAGCAGCGCGGGCTCCACGACCGCCCCACCCGGCCCCTCGGCGTCCTTGGGCTCCGCGCCCGCCCCCTCAGTCGGGTGTCGGCGCTCGCGTTCCGAGGTTGTGACGAAATCCACGATCTCGCCTGCGACTTGGGGAGTGACCAGGTGCACCCCCGGCTCCAGGATAGCGTCCAGAGCCTGGCCCGGCGTCATGCCCGCGAGCCGGTAGCGATTCCCGAGCAACGACGGCAGCCACGCGCGGGAAGCGTCCAACTGAGGAAAGAAGTCCTCGCGCAAAACGACAACGACCTTGAGGGGCTGACGATCGAAGTCGAAAGCGCGCGTCGTCTCGGGAGAGTCCTCGAAACGTCGTCGCACTGAGGCCGGCACCGTCTGCTCGATCATGGATTCGAGCTCATCCTCGAGCTCCCGCACGCGGCGGGCGGCGGCCGGCGTCTCCTGGCCGTGCGTGAACGCCTCCTCGAACTGGTCAAAGACGAACACCGGCCGCACCACGCGATTGCCCCACCCCCAGAACGTCACGTCCCGCCGGTGGAAGTACTCCCAGAGCGTCTCCGCCGCGTCGAGCGCAGGTGCCGTGACACGCGAGCTGGTCATGGCCGCGGCGAGGGCGGTCCTGATCTGATCGGAGGGGCTCGCCTCCCGCGAGTCGTATTTGATACTCAGATGGATCGGCAGGTAGTCCAAGCGCCGGAGCACCGGGAACAAGCCCGCCTGGATCAGCGAGGATTTTCCGACGCCGGACTCGCCGTACACGAGACAAGCCGGTGCTCGCTGAACGAATGCGGCGAGCTCCTCGATCTCGCGGCTGCGGCCGTGGAAGAACTGGTGCTCCGCCTCCGCAAACTGTCGGAGTCCCGGCCAAGGACGCTCGCGGGAAAGAGTTGGGTCAGAACCTATCATGCTAGCCCCCTGCCGCTGCGGCGCAGCTTCTGCACCTTGTCCAGCTTGGCGACCAAGTCCGCCGATTCCTCGGTGATGCGGCCTTCGGGAGCATACGTGACGGTGCGATTGCGAAAGTGCTCCGACAAATTCCGCATCTCGTCCATCGAGCTATCGTCGATGATGACCGGAAAGATGAAGCCGTCCGTGTCCCCGTGATACTTCTCATCGACGGTTCCGGCCTGCTTCCACTCCCGGCGAAACCCGGTATTGACGGAAAGGCTGTGGTGGGAAAGCAGCGCGACGAAGGCGCAGGAGGTTTCGATCGCCCGCGGGAGCTTGATCGGATAGCGGTCCCCGGCTTGGATTCCCTCGGTGTCCACCCATACATCCAAGCCGCGCGCACGGAGCGTCGCGCAGAATAGCAGCGCCGCCTCGCGGTCTGCGCTGGCGTAGCTGACGAAGACGGCTCCGGCTCGCACGTCGTCGAGCTTTCGCGTGGGTGGCGTGGTGGGCGCCCCCTCCGGGTGTGCATTCGTCCAGCGAGTACCCAGCTCCGTCGCGAACGACGCGATGGAGCCACCGCTATACACTTGTGACTCGCCCGGGAAGGAGCGCAAGAACTCGAGGAAACCTTCATCGAGGTTCCCGGTGTTCACGATGAACTCCTGGCGTGGCCGGTCCGCCCAGAGGGGGTCGGGACGCGCCAGCTTGAGGATGAAGCGCGCCAGCCAGTCCGGGAAGTTGATGCCTATCAGGAGAAGGTGGCTGCTCTTCAACACCTCACCGAGATTCGCCCAGAGCTTCCATTCCTTCGTGAGCGCATGCACGAACTCGAGCACCTCGCCCTCAGTCGCGCCGAATCGGTCGCAAGAATGGATCCTGCCGAGCAGGTAGTAAACGAAGCCCGACGCGCGTTGAGCAGCGGCGGAATCGTAGTCGGGAAGCGGGCCCAAGCGCTCTGAAGGATCGCGACCACTCGCACGATCGGAGCGAAGGCGGAAGCAGCCCGCTACAGCGGGCCGCTTGCGCTCCTCGAGCAGCGCATCCTCAAGCAGAACGTCCCACGCACAGGTGACGAACAGCCGGAACGCTGGAACCTTGACAAGTGCGCGCAGCGTCTCCCCGGGCCTGAGGGTCGGCCGCAAAGAACGGTGCACCGCGAACACTTCCGATTGCAGCCGTCTCGGGTCCATTCGTCCGGACCCCGGCTGCTGGTCGATGGCGCGTTTCACCGAGTGCAGATCTGGTTGCGGCAAGGTAGCCACGTCGATACCGTGGTTCTTGGCGACCTGAGCAGCAACGACGGTGTGGTAGGGCACGTCACCCTTATCCGTCTGCACCGTAAGCACATCGCGGCCGAGAAGTGGAATCACCAGCGAGTGCTCATCGTCGAGCGCATTCATCAGCGGGGTCCAGAAAGGATCGTATTCGTACTCACTCATGACACCCCCGTGAAGGATCGCCGGGCGAACCAGTTCGCGTTCTCGCCGAGTAACCGCGTCTCGGCCTCAAGCACCAGGTCAGTGAATTCCCGCTCGTCCTCCGCGTGCTCGATGCGGCGGCCCTGGTCGGTCAGAAAGCGGCACATCTCCTCGAACGTGTGGGCACGGGCCTCGCCGTCGAGCGCAGCGACGAAGGAAATGGCGCCCACCGCGAGCACCGGCAGCGAGACGGCCAGAATACCGAGCCAGGGAGTGAATTGCTCCGCTCCCTCCCAGTTGTACGCGACGACCGCAAGCTTGCCCGAGGTGGCGAGCACGGCAAACAGGGTACAGACGACGAAGGCCCAGAAGGAGACCTTGACGTCACGCGCTGCCGCCTGGCCCTGCTTGGTGTAGTACGCACGCTGATGATCGACGCGCGAGGTGAGGTACTGCGCGCGCTTCTCCTCCCATGCCCCCGCTGACAGCCGACGCGACTCCTTCAGGTGAAGGACGCTCAGCGTGCGCAAAAGGGGCCGCAAGGTCGCCGGATAGGGCAAGAGAAAGAGGTAGTCGAGGTATTCGGGCAAGGTGCGGACTGCGAGAACCGAGCGCCTAACCTCCGACGCGGTACGGGCAAACGCCCACGTGCTGCTGGCGTGGCTCGCGTGCAAATACTGATGCACGGCGAATCCGACCGACAGGAACACGAGCTCCACAGACAAGAGCCACGGCAGCACCTCGCGCACGTGAAACGCAATCGCGGCCGCAGCGGCGAAGGTGGCGGCAAGGTGCGTGACGATGATGGTGAGTGCCGACCACCCGAACAGGCGACGCTGCCAGCGAGCGAGGCCGCTCGCCTCTTCACGCAGGCTCTGGACATAGTCGTCGAAGGACGGAGGCTTCAAAGCCGTCGCTGGCGTCGTCGCTGCCGGATGCACCCGCGACGCTATGGAACGCGGAAGCTTCGGCCGCACGAACTTGTCCTTGTGGTGCCAGCGGCGCTCGAGCGTGGCCGTTTCCGCCTCGATATGCACTCGGAGCTCAAGCGCCGGGAGCTCGCGCTTGGCGGCGAGAGCGAGCACGTCGGCGGTCCCGCCCGGCTTCCCATCTGTGACCTCGCGCAGGAGACACACGACGAGATCGCTCGCACGGACGATCTGGAGATTGGTTTGCTGAAAGCGTCGCGTCCGGCTGGGGTCGTCGCTCACGACGACCTGCTGAATGACGGACGGCCCATCGAGCAAGGCTTCGGCCTCGCTCCGCTCCACCGCGCTGAAGTCCGGTTGCTTGGAGCCAGCCGTGAAGTAGGCGTCGCTGCGCTCCGGAAGGAACACTCGGTGCGGAATTTCCAGGCGCCGGCAGGCCTTCGCGAACAACGTATCGGCGCCAATTGCCAGCTGGGAGACGCCGGACAGGAAATGGTGCGAGAGTCCCAACTCCATGTGGAGGCGCGCGAGCTCTGCGACGAGCCCGTCCTCGATCTGCCGCTGGAGCGCGTCGATATCGGCCCCAGGGTGCTCGGCCGCGTCCACCAAGATTCGTGATCCGGCAAAACCGAACTCGACGACAAGCTGAAGCGGTTCAGGGTGAGGTGGCATGCGGACCAGCGAGCGCGATTGGAGCTCAACCGGCCACCCCAGTCAAGTCGCGACGTACTACACCTTGTGGCAGTCCCCGAAGGTGGTTGCGCCGGTTGAGGTGGCGGCATCCGAACGGCTCGTGTCCGAGGTCGCAGTCTCTCGATCGGGCGACAGTCGGCCGCGCATCCGGCGCCGCCCACGGCAGCCTCGCGGCGAAGAATGCCACCGGGTCGGTCACCACAGACGTCGCCGTCAACGAACGTCGATGCGATAGTCGAACGTCAGGCCGCTGTTGTGTGGGAACACGGCATCGCGCGCGGCTTGAGCGACACATCGACCGACCGGCGAATCGGCCAGCTTGCCACGGACGGCGACACCCGAGATTCTGCCGTCCCTGCCCACGGTGAGCTTGAGATCGGCAACGCCGTTCTGCCCGAAGCGCTTGCCACACTCGGCTGCGCTGTTCTTGACACCCGTCATGACTCTAGCGATGTCGGCCGCGGTCAACGACGGAGCGGCGGTGGCCGCCTCCGTTCGCTTGGGCGGCGGCTGTGGGTCGCTCTTCTGTACGTCCTTCAGCATGGCATCGATTTCCTTGCTGGTGTTGCGCTTGTCGTGGGGTTTGCCTGCAACGCTTCCGCCATCGCCCATCAGGTCGTCCAGCGAGTCGTGGGATCTCGTCGGCTGGCTCTTCACCGCTGCCGGCTCGACTGCAGCCTGCGCCACGCGTGTCGTCGCCGGCTCGCTCGCTCCGTCACCGAAGCTCTCGAAGGGGTCGCCGCTCGCGCCGTGCTTGTGTTCCGTCGGCTTGGCGGCCGCAACCGGCGCCGGGGGCTCTGCCACCGCCAAGGCGGCTGCAACCTTGCCGTGCGTGCCGCGCACGGCGTGATGCCGGGCTTCCTTCGCTGGGCGCTCGACCGCGACGGGCTTGGGGCTTGGGTCAGTGGCGGGCGCATTCGTGCCTGCGGGCTGCACGACGATCTGGCGTTTCGGCTGAGGCTGCCCCGTTGCTTCGGCGGGCTCGGCGGTCGCGACGGCCGACGGCACCGCAGGAGCCGCACCCTCATCGCGCAGATGCTGTAAGACCGGGGCGGGTGCGGGCGCCTCGAGAAGTTTGGGCAAATACGGCCGCACGAAGCTGGGAGCCGACGTCGCCAACCAGGCGATTCCGTCTTCGACCCCTCGATCGGCGTAGTCGGCCAGCTGTGGTGCCGCGAACAATCCACCCGCGAATACCCACAGGGACCACGCGACCACGCCAAGGCCCTTGCGTTTCCGCTTCAGCACGGGATCCACGGTGGCCGGCGCGCTGGACCACTGCTGGGGCGCTCGCAGGTTCGACCAGTTGCCGAGGCCCGGTTGCGTCGCGGGCTGCGGCGACCAGGAGCCATGGCCTTGTTGTGGCGCCGGCTGATTGGGCCACGCGGCCGCGCTTGGCTGGGTCGCGGGCTGATTCGGCCACGCGGCCGCGCTCGGCTGGGTCGCGGGCTGATTCGGCCACGCGCCGAAGGCTGGCTTCGGCGCGCCGAAGGCTGGCTGTGGCGCAGGCTGGTTGGGCACCGGCAGCATCTGAGGAGCCACCAGGGTTTTCGGCGTAGCGAAGCCTTGTGGAGGCGCAGGCAGATTTGGGATCGGCAGCGCCGGGAGAGGTATCGGGATTCGCGGAGTGTCGAAGCCCTGCTGAGGCATCGGCTGATTCGACCAGGAATACGTTGCAGTCCCCATGGGCGGAGACTAGCCGATCTTTGGGGCCACGGCTGTCGTGAAATCTTTGCTCTGAATTGCGCACCGAACAAAGCGGGAAACTGCTGTGAACGCCGTACCCGGTCGTCTTGGGGACCGTACCCCTGCTGCTCGTTGACGTAGAATCCCACCAACGCGCAAACACGCGCCACCGTGTCCAGCGTGTTCAAGAACAACATTGATGCTTCAGCGACCGCCAATATGCGTCGATGAGCGAATTGGAAGGGCCGACTTCTGCGTGCCTTCCCTATCTCCCGTACCCCGCGGCCTGTACATTCTTCAATACAGCGTCGTCGGTCGCAGCCGACGGCCGGCCGGCTGTAATGGCACCTTCGAAGAAGGTTCCCTGTGACGAATTGCTGTTGTCACTGCCGATGCCCAGGACGATGCCGCCCCCCATTGACCACGTGGCGGGAGCTTGTCCGTCATACGCGGTTGTCAGACTGCCGGATTGCGCGTTGCCGACCCTGATCGCGCCCTTCGTCTGGTCGGTTGTGAGCACGCCAAAGGCGTAGTCGACGTTTATGGACGGGTTATCGATGCAGCTACCTTCAACGCACACTCCCGAGTCATTGGGGAAAAGCCAGGTCCCAGAGTCACCCATGAACCAAGGGCCGTTGCCGGCGCCGGCAGTACCCCAACGGTTCATCCCGAAGAGGAGTGCAGCCATCGAGCCGTTGCAATTGTCCGTCGATGCATTCCCGAAGTCCCAGCAGCACCCGGTCCCGGTGCCAACATTTTTCCTACCATCCGCCACCTCATAAATACCCTGCGCCGCGTTTCCGGTTGGCATGCCCGTGGTCTGGTTGTTCCGATAACCATCATGAGCTTTCATGTAGAGCGCGTAGACCTGGTGCCCGCCGACCGTCAAGGCGAGACGGTTCGCGCTTGACTCATAGTCCGCCTCAGATGCAGTTCCCGTGGAACTGGAACAGCCTGCGGGCGCCACTTTGAGATGGTTGCCCTTACCGGACTGGTCATACAGGATCGAGACGGTGCATGCGGCGGAGCCGCAGGCCGCGTCCTGGGCAGCCGCGTCGGCGAAGCCGTCCGCGACCACCCCGATGTCCGTGGTCGTGCCACCCGTGCCACGCGACGACCCCCCCGTCCTGACCTGGTAGAGGGGCCCGCGGTACGTACTCGAGAGAACCCTCACCATGCTATACGCCGCGACACATGGTGTTGCCGGGCTGGCGGCCGCATAGATGTCGCAGGGCCCGGTGATGGGAACCGTCGAGCCGCCCGAGCCGTTGCTCCCGCCGCTGGCGAGCGCACCGCCGGTCCCGGTTCCGCCTCCTGTTCCGGCCGCACCGCCGGTGCCAGTCACACCGCCGGTCCCGATTCCGCCTCCTGTTCCGGCCACACCGCCGCTGCCAGTCGCGCCGCCACTGCCCAATGTCCCGCCGGTTCCAGGTGCATCGCCACTGTCGGGCGCATCGGGCACGCCGGCATCCGAGTGGCGACCCTCGGCCCCACCCGCTCCGCCCACGCCACCGGTGGCGACAGTACCCGCGCCGCCCAGGGCCGTGCCGTTCGAGCCCCCCGTGGCGGCCCCACCGGAGCCGACCACCGTCGTGAGGCCGCCAGTGCCCACCGCGCCGCCGGAGCCAACCGCCCCGCCCATGCCAACCTGTGGCGGGCTTGATCCAGCATCGAACGAGAGCGTATCAGACGCGCCAACATTGAACGAGAGCGCGGAATCTGAATCGGCATCCGGACGACCATTCTGCATGCCGATGTTGTTGTGCTGCGTGCACGCCGCCATCATCGCAACGAGCGTTGCGCCGACCAGGAAGCGGATTCGTTCTCGTCCGAGCATCTTGTGTCCCATACAACCGTGAGTGTCTGATCGCAGGTCAGCGTTACGGGGGCCAGTGCACTATCGCAGAGATTGCAGGAGGCTGGCCGCTACGGCGGCATTGGAGCCGGTCGGGAAATGCGCTTGGTATTGTTCGAGGTCGCGCCTGGCCGCATCGAATTGGTGGAGCCGGCTCAGGCACGACGCCCGCGCGAATAGGGCGCGATCGTCGACAGCATCATGAGGCGTGGCTGAGAGACTCCGGCCAAGATCGCCCACCGCCTCGGCGCAGCGACTGGCCGATGCGCGCAGCTCCCCGCGCAGGACCAGCAGCTCGCGTGCACGCGGGCCATGGCCAATGGTCGTATCGTTGTCGAGCAGGAGCAGGGCCGCAGCGCGGTCGCCGAGTGCGAGGAGCGCTTCTACGCGAATGAGTCCTGCTTCCGCTCCCAGACGTCCGTTCGGGAACGATCGTCGGTATTGCTCCAAGGCCTCGAGCGCGCCTCGGGCGTCATGGCTCTGGCGCAGCTTCCTGAGGGCAACTCCGATGGCTTGCGATTCGCTGGCGCCGTCGGCGTTCGGCGGCCACGATTGAACCGGGAACGGCGCTGGCGAGATGCTGGCCAGCTTGACTGTGGAACGCTGTTTTTTTACGGGACTCTCTGGCGACACCATCGGATGCTGCGCCACCGGTGGATGCACCTCCGGCGCCGGCAAGACCGGCGACGCCAAGACTGGTGGCGCCTCAACGACAGCCGGAGCAGGCGCCGGCCGGTTGCGCGCTTGCAACTTGGGCCGCGTCGGGCTCGCCGGCATTTCCACGGCCGCCGGCTTCGTCTTCGGCGCCGTCCATCGCTTGCTGATCCAGCTGTGCGCTGCCGCTCCCAACGTCACGCCGAAGATGAGCACAAAGGTCACCAGTGCCCAAGTCAGGCCCCGGCGGACACGCGGCCGCGGACCGCGACGAAGCACGATACGCGCGCGAACCGCCTCCATCGTCACTGCGCTGGGAAGGACTGGCTCGCCAATCTGGCGCACGATTGCCGCCGCCTGCGCCGCCGCCCGCACATCCAGCTCGGCCTCGCCTTGGCTGAGGCTCTCGGGCGAAAAATCGCGCCACCGTGTGGGGTCGGAACTGACGTCCTTCATGGCGTCTTCCCTTCCAAGGCTTGCATGCGTTTCAAGAAATCGGCGCGGGCGCGATGCAGGCGCACGCGCACGGTCGCCGCTTTCAAGCCCATCAGCTGGCCGATTTCATCCGCCGACTGGGCCTCGATCTCGAACAGCACGAGCAGGCTGCGGTGCCTGTGCGGCATTTCATCGAGGATACGATAGAAGCGCTCGGCCGCCTGGTGGCGTTCGATTTCTTCGACGGGGGTGGTTTGCATGGTGTCCGTGGTGTCCTCGATGTGCCGGGTCAGGTGCTAGACGAAGCGGCGCCAGCGCTCGCGCCGCCGCCAATTGCGGATGGTCTGGTCGGTGATGGTGAAGAGCCACGTGCTGAGCTTGGCCTCGCCGCGGAAACCGGGCAAGCGGCGGCTGACGACAAGGAAGATCTCCTGAACGATGTCTTCGACGCTGATGTGCGGCCCGCCGAGGCGAGCGGCCCAGCGAGCCACCGCTCGCCCGTACTGCCGATAGATCGCGTCGAAATCAAACGAAGCATCGCTCTCCGTAGGCATGCGGGCTGCGTCAGGACGAAACACGATCATGACCAAGATACTCTCTACCTTGAGTGTCCGCTGGCCGGCCGCCGTTACAGCCTATTCGGCCCAATGAACGGCGATCCCGGCGCCGGCCTGGGCCTCGAAGCGAGGCAACGTCTGTTGTTGTTCGATTCCGGTCACTTCGATGACCTGCGAGCGCAGCCAACCCGTCGCGCCCACCTCGATCCAGGGTTCCGCGCGGCCCAAGGCCAGTCCCAGCCGTACCCCCGCCGTAGCTCCGAGATCCCACGTTTGGGTACTGTGTCCTTCGGTGTAGTTCCTACCTCGAACGAAAAGTAGCGCCGGCACGAGATCGACCCCTTCGTCGAGCGACAGGCTTCGCCACGACTGATGGTGCAAGATTCCTGCGGATGCGCCGATTCTGCGCCAGGTTGCGCTTCCTGGATCGAGCGCCTGCACGTGGGCTCCCGTACCGAAGAGTGCCAGCTTGCCGCCCCATGAACCGTCCGCTCGCCGTGCTCGCACGTCGATGGCCAACGCGGGCGCGAAGGTTACGGGTTGAAACGAGGCAAATAGCCCTGCCCCTACGGTTCCATTCCACGGCCGTGCTGCTGGCGCGGGCGGTGGGAGCTCGGCGGCCACCACCGGCTGCTCGGGATTCCCCTGCTTCTCCGCGCGAAACGGCGTCTCGAATGCATAGGGCATATCCGCCTGCAATTGCGCGGCCCACGCCGCCAACACCACGGCCACTGTCTCGGCCATGGCCGCACACGACAGTTCGGCAGCAAGCTGCTTTTCCGAGAGGAGTGTACCGTCCGGCCGCAAGAGTCGCAGGCGAACGAATGGTCCGTCGGGTACAAGCTCTGCCCGTCCATCGATAGCACCATGATCGCCCGGCGACCGCAACTGGTCGAGGGCGCCCACCACTTCGTCCGGGCGCGGGCAAACCGACTCGCCCTGAACGGTGATCGCCGCAGTCCACAACCATGCGACCGAAATCGCGAGCATGCATCCGTTGTCGCACACTCCCTGCCGGTTTTACAGTAGAAGCAGTCCCAGACGACGCGCCACCGATTCAGGCCCAAGCGGCTGGAGAAAGAAAGGGTTGGGAGCCCGGATTCTGGGATCTCTTTCTTGCTTCCGCTTTCTATGCCCTCTGTGTCCTCTCTGGTTAATATCCGCGCATGTGGAGAAGACGCATCGCGAACATCCTGAGCTTGGGCGCACTTGTGTGGGCCATGATTGTCCTGGTTGCCGTCGTGAACACGGTTCGTGCCGTACGCACAGGCAACGGTTGGGGGAATGCAGTGATTGCCATCGCCATGGCGGCCGGCTGCACATTGGTGCCGGGGATACGAGCCGCGACGGCGCGCGCGCGGGCCAGACGGCGCGATCGGATGGATGGCAAGTTGGCCGTCGACGAATGGGGCGTCACGCGGGTTGTGGGCGAGCGTCGCGAAGCCGTGGCCTGGAAGGATCTCACATCGGTTCGCATCCGCACCACCAGCGATGGCCCGGCCGCCGAGGACATGTTCTTCGTGCTCGACGTCGCCGATGGCAAGGGCTGCGTGATTCCGAACCGGCTGGCCGTCGCTGCCCGATTTCTCACCGTGCTGCAAGAGCGCCTGCCCGACCTCGACAACAAGGAAGTCGCCCGCGCGGCCGGGGTTTGCACCGAAGCGTGGTTCACGCTTTGGACACGTCGATCCCCACCAGACGCATGAGATCGAGAGCGTTTCTGCGCGTGACCACGCCGGGACGCAAGCGGTAGTCGAACAGCAGGCGGTCGCCTTCCAGGGTGTCCTGGAAGTGCACGTTCGGACCCGGGCTGGCTTGCGTGCTGGCCAGCTCGCCCAGGGTTCGAGGAGGCAGCGTCTTGGCTGGACGACGAAGTCGGGTCACCGGAGGCGGTAGTCCGGATCGGTCGGCAGCTTGCCGTCCACACGCACAATCTTGACGTCAGGCCGCACCGCAGAGGCGGGCAGGTAAGCCACAGCTCCGTCGAGGCGGGCGACGACCCGCTGCGCGAGGTCGCTGGAGTCCACCGCTCGCGGCGAACCTGACATGCCTCGGATACGCCGGTCGATCCAATACGCGGCTTGCTGGTCGGCCGACATGTCCAGCACGGCCGCATCGAAGGTCAACCGATCGCGTGACTGCGTCGCTTGATTCAGGGGGATGAGTCGCTTGCCATCCGGGCCGGTCACAAACTCGCCGAGGTAGAGATGCCTGAGCTCGTACGTCGAGAGGTCGGTGAGTGGGCTGTTCTTCGCGACCACGACAGCGAGTGGAACAGGAGACTCGGCGTTGGCCGGACGGAAGGCCCCGCCAACGAGCAGGCACGCGGCGAATCCGATCAAGCCCAGGAAAACCTTCATGAAGGTGGAACGCATGTTAGAAACTCCACGCGGTTTGGGCCGACAACATCTTCGCGTTCTGTAGTGGTATATCCATGTAGAAATGGACGTAGTCGTACTGCAGCTTCAAGACTACCCGAGGCGTCGGACGCAGGTTGAGGCCAACCAAGAAATACGACAGCTTGGGTATGTAGCTTGGCGAACCCTCTTTGTAGTACCCGGTACTGGCGTACGGCATGACGCCGAGGGAGGCAAACCGATAGCCGGCCAGCCCGTAGACGCCCCACCGGCGGTAGTCGCTGTCGAAGGAAGGCGCGCCGGAATTCGTGGAGACGGTTCTTCCGGAGGGCGTGTACGCCACCTGGTTCTCGATGACCTCGCCCTGCACGAGGAGACCACGCCACTGCCACTTGAGGTCGGCGCCCAGGCTGAGCTCGTCGTACTGCGAGTCATTCACGTACGCCGACGTCGCCACCCCCTTGGCGTCGACCCCGTACTCGAGATGCTTGTTCGTATATTGGCCGCGGTAAAGTGCAGTGCCCACGTTGAGAGTCCCGAACGCAGACTCGTGGCGCAGGAAGAGCCTCCCGCCTAAGGCCTTGTTGCTGTCGAGATCCGCAATCGTGGACGAAGGGCCACGGCCGTTGGACACGGTCAGGTGGTATCCCAGTTGAAGCGAGTTGAAGTCGGCCGTGCCGTAGAGCTCGATGCCGGTCTGGCTGGCCGGGAACAGTGCCTCGCCCACGATGAATGGACGGCCTATGCCGATGACCACCGGCGAGCCGTGATCCACGTTCCAGATTCCGTACGGCGTCAGCCAGTGCCCAACCCGCACGGTCAATAGCTTGTGGAAGGTTCGTTCGAGCCAGGCGCGTTCGATATGAATCCCGCCCCATTGTATAGTACGGCCGAAGTCGGTGGGGTCCGTGACCGTGGTGTCCGTGGCCGGGCCGTACGGGTTGGCGGAGGGCGCTGAGCCGTTCGGCAGATACATGAACCGGACCTCGACGAGCGAGCGCCACTCATCGCCGAGCTCGCTGGCCATGTAGAGGTTCAGGTTGCCGACGGAGAAGGTCGAGGTCGATGATGCTATTTGCACCGAGTCGGGCAGCAATCGCGAATAGCTGAAATCCGCGAAGCCGTAGAGGTCGAGCCGATGGTGCTCGCCTTGGTCGCTTGCGCCGCTTGCCGACTGGCTGTCGATCTTCGCCATCTCCGCCGCCACCTGCGCCTCGACATCGCTGGCCCGCGGACCCGGCACGCCGGCCGCCGGGTCAGGCGCAGCCGGCGCGATCGCCTGTGGCACGTCTGCCTCGGGGCCTCCCGTCGGCGGTTCGCCCGGCATCGGCGAGAGTGGCACCGGGTCCTGGGCTTGCGCGCCGGCCTGCCCAACCCCGAGGGCTAGCGTGAACGACGCGAAAAGGCTGGCTGACAAAAGAAGCTTGCTCATTGAATTACCTCTGCGGGCTTTCATGTCGGGCACGTCCCGGATTGCACACAAATTGGCTGCGCGACGCCGAAGGTGGTGAGGTCACAGCACACGGTTCCGGAGAAGCAATTGTCGGGGGCGAGCGTGCAGCCCTGGACGTGGCACTGGTGGGTCATGAACGAATCGCAGTAGGTGGCCTCGCTGCCCGCGCAATCGGCGTTGCTTTGGCACGCCTGGCCCGCGCCGACGGGCGGCCGCGCGCAATACCCAGGCACCGCACGGGTGTCGCAGGCGTAACCATCCAGGCAGTCGGCGGAGGTCGTGCACCCGAGGTTCGTGCAGTACCCGGCGGTGCCACTGGTCACGTGACAAGTGGAGTACTTGGGATCCGTGCAGGGCACGGTCAATGTGTCGCAGACCATGCCGAGAGCAGAGGGCACCTGCTGGCAGGCGGCGTCGGGCGTGGCTCGCGAGTATCCGGGTGCGCAGCCGCAGATTCCCTGTCCGGGGACCTCGTTCGCCCCGCACAGGGTGCAACCGTGGGCGGTCATCGCTGCGCCCGGCACGCAGACACACTGCCGCCCGTCGGACGACAGCATTTCGTTGTCGTCGCATCGGTGGTTGGGGTCGTACACACAGCCGACCGCGCCGGCGAGCAACACTGCCAGGGACAGTAGCGGCCGGCCATGGATGAGAGCCCTGGGAAGCAATTGTCTGTTTGTCATTGGTCATGCACCTGCAAGTGGGGACTGGGATGTGATGTATGGCTCCGGCAGCGGAACGGCCTGATAGCGGACGACGAGGGCGGTCACGTCGTCGCTTTGAATGTCCATCCACGCGTCGACCTCGCGGATGATTGAGTCGAGCAGCTCGCCTACCGGTAGCTCGCCATTGCGTTCGACGATCTCCACCAGCCGGGGCAAGCCGAGCTGTTTACCGCCCTTGTCCATCGCCTCAGTGATGCCGTCGGTGTAGAGCACGATCACGTCACGGTCGCGAAGTTGCAGGGTGCGATCTCGCGTCTGCTCGGCGATGTCGGCCTTCACGCCGAGCCAGGCTCCCTCGGTCTCGATGACCTCACACTTGCCGCTGTCCGCGCGGTACACGATCATGTCTTCGTGAGCGCCTGCGAAGCTGACGCGGCCATCGCGGAAGTAGCGGAGCAGGGACAACGTGACGAACTGGTCCTGGCCGAGTCGATGGCGAATGTTCTCGTACAGGAGGCGGTTGGCGTCGCACAGGATCTCACGCGGCGAAAGAGTCCCCACGCTGTTGACCAGAGCGTAAATCGCGCTCTGGGCCATCAGCATGACGAGACCGGACGTCAAGCCGTGGCCAGCGACGTCGCCGATGCCGATCCAGCAACCGTCAGAGGCGGGGACGATATCGTAATAGTCGCCGCCGACCTCCGTGGCCGGACGCATCTGCGAGGCGACGTCCAGGCCGGGAACGAGGATCCGCTTGGGCAAGATGCAAGTCTGGATGCGCGCGCCGATTTCCAGCTCGCGTTCAAGGCGCTGCTTGGCCACCATGGCAAGCGTCGTCTCGCGCAACCGATCGAATGCGCGCTGGGTGAGCCGGAGGAGCGGGACGATATAGAATCTGACGAAGGACAGGCTGAGCAGGATACCGAGCACGCACCCGGTACCGAGCGTGAGCATGATGCGTTTCTTCAACCGTTCGCCGGCCGCGAGCCGCTCCGTCGAAACCACGACCGCGACGCGCCCAACCGGCTTACCTTCGACCACCGCCGCCGCCCAGGCGTGGAAGGCCCCTTCCGCTACGCCGAGTTGGTTCGGCGGTCCCGCCGTCAGCGCGGCCATCGACAGCGGCGTGTCGCCCTGCTTCGCAATCACCGTGCCGGCCATGTCAGTGGCGATGATGGCGGTGACGTCGCTGTCCACGCCATAGCGCTCGAAGGTCTTGCGGACTATCGCAGCGTCTCCAAGGAGAATGCCCAATTCCCCCGAGCCAGCGATGTCCATTGCGGCCCGCTCGGCCTTCCATGCGAGATCCTGGCGGATGGTCGGGTTGAGCTGTCCAAAGATGTGGGAGATGAGCAGGGTCGTGAGCACCGCGAGCGCTAGCACCAAGCTGGCGACGAAGGTCGTGAGCGCCACGTGCAGACGCGAGCTCGACAGGACTCGCCGCTGCTCCTCTTTCGGCATCAGCTCGAACGGCTGCGTATCGGCCGATCCGCTTTCGCGGTCTACCGCTGCGCCTGCGATGGGGGCTGTGGTTCGCACCGTAGGGTCGCATTTCGGCAGCAGGTCATCGAGTCTTGAGCCGTACCGTTTAGGTGACGGATTGCGACGTGGTCGGGTCGACGCCCTGCGGATGAAGGTCGCCCTAAAGGCTCAAGTTGAGCCGAGATCCGCCGATGTGACTTGTGCGAATCGCCATGCAAGAAAGCACGACTCTGAGATTTGGCCTGCAGATACAGCCCAGGCCGCGCATGGTGTCGGTCGTCCGGCGATTCGTGGAGGAGGCCTTCGAGAAGATCGTGGGCGACTCCGACGCGGTCTTCCGCGTATCGCTTGCCGTGCACGAGCTGCTCGAGAATGCCGCGAAGTACGCGGTAGGTGACAAGACGAACCTGACCGTCCATTTCGAACCAAACGGCGCGGGCGCCAACATCAGTCTCACCAACCAGACCACGCCCGAGCGCCTTGCGCGTCTACGCGCCTGCGTTTCCGAAATCCAATCGAGCGACGACCCCCTCACGCTGTACCAATCCATGATGCGAAGGACGGCCGACGTCCAGGGAGAGTCAGGGTTGGGGCTGGTGCGTATTCGGGCCGAAGGAGAGCTCGACCTATCTCTCGAGGTTGAGGGAACCATGGTGACCGTCGTCGCGAGTTGCTTGCCCACGAGGAGACCGTCCGCATGAGTCATGATTGGTCGGAAACGACGAAAGGAACCGACTTCACCGCGCACGCCAGCGCCCGTGACCGAAGCATCCAAGTCAGCCTTACGGGAACCGCCGACCTGATGGCCACGAGTCTGCTCGACCAATTCCTGCGCAACGTGCATGCCGAAGCCCAGCGTTGCTTAGCCGAGGAAGTCACCGTCGACGTGCGCCAGCTCGAGTTCATGAATTCCTCGTGCCTCAAATCGTTCGTGTGGTGGGCCTGTGCCGTGCAGGAGCAGCCGGCTCCGGGGCAATACCGCATCGTCATCGTATCGAATTCGTCGATCTGCTGGCAGCGTCGCAGTCTCAATGCCCTGGCCAGCCTGGCTACCGAAGTCGTTTCAATTCGGGCCTAGAGTACCGAACCGACCTCCGACGCTTGCTCGCGCGCTCGGCAGAAATGCTGCCGATAGCCACCGCAACACTCCGCTGGCTTTACTCGCCCGGAACCTCGCAGATCTCGGCCGACCTGAGATCCCAACCGACGGCCTTCGAGCCGCTGAGCTTCCCAGTAGCAACAACCAGTTGTCCGAAGGCTTGCGTCTTGCAACAGAGGCGCGATTCGTCGCCGCTGCATGAGAATCTCCCCCGCTCGCGGAAGCCGGGAAGGCGCTCGAAGACGGGAAGGCGCTGCTTTCCCTCGCCCAGCGCCAGCGCCCGGGTTTGGGATAGGATAGAGGTTTCGACGTTGCCGCGGTACGTGTGTTCCCGGTAGCTCACGTCCGAGGTAATTGGCCCGACGACCAGCCGGTCCCGCACCGCAATGCTCTGGCCTGCGAGCTGTGCGGCCTTGACGGCCAGGGACGCCCAGGGCTCTCCCTTCGCCCCAGGCACACAGGTGGGCAACGGGGTGGGCCGGTCGAAGCAACCGTAGTGGATTTGATAGTCCTTCGCCCACTCGGTTCCCGACGGTGGTGGAAAGTCGACCACGGCGGCCAGGGGTCTCTTTGCCAGAAAATTCCACCAACGCCGGCTCGCGCGCAATCCGCCACGCCGGCTAAGCAGAGCATGGCGGGAAAAGCGCGCTCCGCGGCTCGCCGCGACCATCGAATGGAACGTTTCTGGAACATCCGGACGAGTCTACGCCGAAGAAGGTTCGACGTTGGACAGTGATCGACCGACCAAATTTTCTTCAACGCCTGGTGCGCGCAAGGAACTCGCCCAAGGCCGTGACGACCGCCTCGGGGATCTCGTGACCACCGTCGAATGAAACGAACGTCACCGTCAACCCCGCGGCAATAAGATCCGCGTAAAGGCGTTCGGCCAAATCGAAGGGCAAGATGTTGTCGGCGCGTCCGTGCGACATGAAGACCGGCATCCCCTTTCGCGTCGCCATGCGTGGACGCCAGCCCGGCCGGTCGAGGGGCGTCCCCGACAAAATCACCAATGCAGCCAGGGGTTCGTCCGAAGAAAAGGCGATCTCGCAGGCAACCATGGCTCCCTGGGAAAATCCACCCAGGACGAATGGGTGTGCCGTGGAGTTTCCCTCGCGGGAAAGCGATCTGCGCACGAGCTTCGCGGCTCGCCGTAGCCCGGCCGGATCCTCGTTGGTCAAATCAACGCCGAGCTTCCCTACCCGCCGGTGCGCCGCCAGATCCAGATCCCACCAGGCGCGGCCATCGAGCAGACCATCCTTGCGCGCGACCATTTCCGGTGCCTGCGGAAACAGAAATTGCCCGACAGACGGAAAGGGAATGGTCTGGGCAAAGGGCAACCAATGTTCGGCCGCCGAACCGTAACCGTGAAGGAGCACGAAATTGGGTGGCCCCTTGCCGCCTTTACGCAGGACCTGCAGGCGTGTCTGCCAGGGCAGCCAACAGGCGACTCCCGTCCCCACCATGAGAGCAGCCATCACGAGGTGCCGACGCCGACGGTTCACGATGCATCTTCTTCCGCAGCGCGCCCCAGGCGCAAGCCCAAAGGATAGCCAGCAACGAAAAACGCCATAGCCCGCAAGCAGGACCACAACCATCCACGTTCGCTGCGCCCCCACCGGCGTGAACCACGGTCCTGGAAAAGCGAACCTCCCACACATCCAAGCCGCTAGCTCGTGAACCCACATGCTGAATACCGTTCGCAAGAGCAGATGCGGCAGCCCGGTGTGAACGATGGCTTGCCGGCGAGACAAGCTCGGCGGAGGGATTGTGGTAGCGTGGTTGACTGTGGCCTGTTTGGTCTCTACCCACAGCCGGCCCGAAGCGGCTGCAACCGACGAGCCGCGCTGGATGTTCGGCGCCATGCTGGTGGTGTGCCTGATTTCCTCGCTGCCGTGCCTCGCGTTCAAGTATTTGCCGATGACCGACCTGCCGCAACACGAGGCAATTGTATCGATCATGCGACACATGGATGACCCCGCCTACGGCTTTAGGTCGTATTACGACTGGGCTTGGGACCGGACTCTGTATGTGCTTCCCTACTTTCTGGCCATGGGCCTCTCCTTCCTCGTGCCGCTTCACTGGGCCCTTCGTATCACGGTTTTCGTCGCCACCCTGTCGTACCCGCTTGGCGTGTTGCTGACCTTGCGTGCGCTCAGGAAACCTTTGGCGCTTACGTTGTTGGCGCTGCCGCTGCTCTACAATCGCGGCTTCTTTTGGGGATTCATTCACTTCAATCTCGGCGTGGGCCTTGCCTTCATCGCCCTGTCCGAGCTGGTTGGGCCATGGTCCAGGGGCAAGGGCTGGCGTGTCGCTGGCCTGTCTTTGCTTTCGGCCGCAACGCACGTCTATGGTTTGGCGCTTCTGTCGCTCTACTTCCTTGCCTGGCTGCTTGCAGGGGAACGCCGCAAGTTGTTGTCGCGCGCGCCTTGGTTCGTCCCGGGAGTGATCGCCTTGGGTACGTGGGGCATCTTGGCCGCGAAGGCTCCCGGCTTTGGCGGCGTGCAGTGGCAACCCTTTCAGCTTAGGTTGCGAGAAATTGGTCACTCGATCCTGGGTGGCTACAGGGACAGATCAGAGGACTTCATTCTCGCTGGGTGGGTACTCGTCACGCTCGCCCTCGTTTGGCGTAGCCTTCCATTGACCTTGGGTCGTTGGCGGCGGCTCGGCGTTCACGAGCGTGCAAGCTACATTCTGATCATCGTGAATCTTGCTGGGTACTTCTTGCTGCCGGTCGCGACTCCGACCGCCAAGTTCATTAGTTTCCGCCACGTCCTGATTTCGGCGATGCTCGTGCCGTTCGCCGTCTCGGGATGCGACTATGCGAAGGCACGAACACTCGCGAAGCTCCTCCCTGCCGTGCTTGCCGCGGTGGCGATCGCCAATGCGGGATGGCATCTCTTGCTATTCGATCGTGAAGCTAGAGAGTTCGATGCCGTACTGGCAATGCTCCCACAGCGGCCCCAGATCGCGCAGCTGACCGACGATTCGGCGGGAGCAGTCATGCGTTCCCGCCCGTACACGCATTTCGGTGCATACGGCCAGGCCGTCCGCGGCGGTGTGCTCACCGATTCGTTTCCACTCCGCTTCTGGAACATACCAGTAAAGGGAAGAATGTCCTCCGACGTATCGGCGGCTCCGATGAACCTCGCGTGGGATCCGGCGGCGTCCTGTCCATCGTGCGGCACGGATGGCTACGATTGCTTTCTCGTTCGCCAGGGTGACGATCAAGTCGAGCGATGGACCACCCATCGTGAGCACGGATTCGCCGCGGCCGTGGGCGGATGGCAATTGGACTGTCAGTTGCGATCCGTCACCCGCTGAAGAGTCGGTTGGGCATTTACCCTGTGAGCCCGCGCCTGACTCCGGGATCTACACGCGCGCGGATTCTTTATGGACAGCGATGCGATGGTCCGCAGGGGGAGGCCGTGCAAGCCCTCTACCCAGCTGGGCCTGACCATCGCGCGCGCCCTTGACCGGCAGCGCGGGGCGATCTGTCGCTATTCCCTCGCGAGGGCGGCGGATCGGTCGCCGAGCTCCGCTTGCCGACGGACATGGCATGAATCGATGCTACTTCTGGCAGACGTGGACGTAATCGATCAGCATCTTCTGCGGGAAAACCGTGGTGTCGTCGGGAGCGCCCGGCCAGTCGCCTCCAACCGCCAGGTTCAAGATGAAGAAGAATCCATGATCGAAGACCCAGGTGTTGCCCTTGATGTCGGCCGGAGTCTTGGTCGAATAGAGGTTGCCGTCGACGTACCAGCGGATGGCATTGGTTTCCCACTCGATGGCGAAGACGTGAAAGTCGTCGGAGAACTTGGCGCCGCCGGGAAGGGTGTAAGAGGCCGTGGGTCCGGCCGAGCCGGAATAGCCGGGGCCATGCATGGTCCCGTGCGCGATCGACGGCTCGCGCCCGAGGTTTTCCATGATGTCGATCTCGCCGGTGTTAGGCCACGAGTTACCTCCCAGCAGCCAGAAGGCCGGCCACATTCCCTGGCCGTACGGCAGCTTCATGCGGCCCTCGAACCGCCCGTAGGTGAAGGTCTTCTTGCCCTCGGTCTTCAGGCGCGCGGAGGTGTACTGCTTGCCTTCGCGGGCCTCCTTGCGCGCCTCGATGACCAGGTTGCCGTTTCCATCCAGCGAGGCGTTGGTCGTGCCGGAGGTATAGTCCTGAAGCTCGCCATTGTACCAGTTGGGGCCGGTGTCGTAGGTCCACTTGCTGCCATCGGCGGCCGCGCCGGAGGATCCTTCGAAGTCGTCGCCCCAGACCAGCTTCCACGTCGTGTCCGGGCACTTGGCGGAAGAGACCTCTCCCCCGCTTCCCGTCGCGCCACCCGCCGCCGCGCCGCCACCGCTGGGAGTCCCTCCCGTGCCTGGCGCCCCCCCGGATCCCTGACCGCCGCCGCTCCCGGGCGAGCCGCCGGTCGGAAGCGTGCCACCCGCGCCACCGCCGGCGCGGGTCCCGCCGCTTGCGATGACACCGCCGGTGGGCAACTGACCACCGGCACCAGTGCTGGAGCTCCTACCGCCGGTCGCGGACGAGCCGCCGGTGGGTAGGGCGCCGCCCGCGCCGCTGCTGGCGCCGGTCCCGCCGGTCGTGGACGAGCCGCCGGTGGGTAGGGCGCCGCCCGCGCCGCTGCTGGCGTCGGTGCCCCCGCTCGCCGTGACGCCCCCGCTTGCCGATTGCCCACCGGAGCCCGACCCTCCGCTCGCGGGGCGGCCGCCGGATTCTCCTGAGGCGCAGGCAGAAAGCCCAGCCGAAACCAATGCGAAGAGCAAGGCTGGCGCGAATCTCGGCTTCAGAAGATCCATGCCTCGATGATAGTTCTTTTGCGTGCCGCACTCATCGCACTTTTTGCCGATTTGCGCGGGCTGATCGGCGGGCAGGTCGGGGGAGACCAGGGTGGCCTTGGTGGGTGCTTACGCGAGGGGGATGGTCACGGAAAGTCCCGGTTGCGGCACGAAGGCGGCGGCGTAGTTGTGGTTCACTATCTGAATTATCCCTGAAACACTTTTCGGAGTGCTGTCACTAGGTGGACAGACTGTTGCGTCGTTGGCTAAAGACTACCGGCTAGAACAATGCAATCGGTACGTTGCGCGCAGTGCAGCCACGAGCGAGCGGACGCTCTCTTCGACGAAGATACTGCAATGAACAAAGCACATCAATCGATCACGAGTATTGGAATCGCCGTCCTCTTCGCGGCCTGCGGATCGGGGTCAAACACCGCCCCATCGCAGGGTGGCTCAGGCGGTAGCACCGTTACCAGTTCGGGCGGTTCGTCAAACGGCGGCACAACCGGCAATGGTGGCACGACCGACACCAGCGGCGCGGGCGGCAAGGCGGCCGGTGGCTCGGCAGGCAATGCGAGCGGCGGTGCGACCGGCAATGGCAGCTCGGCGAGCGGCGGCGCGACAGGGAATGGCGGCGCAGGTGGCAAGGCGGCCGGTGGTTCGGCAGGCAATGCGAACGGCGGTGCGACGGGCAACGGTGGAGCAGGAACAGGCGGCGCGGTCGGAGGGACGACGGGTTCAGGCGGCGCCGAGAATGGCGGCACGAAAGGTTCAGGTGGAGCGTCCGCCACAGGGGGGACCACAACCCCTTCGACGGCGCTTGCTACTTCCACCAACGGCACTTGGACGACCACCGGAACTTGGACCGAGACGACGAGCGGGACGGCGGACGTGACCGTCAATGACACTTCCACGGCCCAGAGCTGGGAAGGCTTTGGTGGATGCTTCAACGAGATGGGCTGGAACCAGCTTTCCACCCCGGCCTTGCAGACGGAGGCCATCAACCTCCTCTTCGGCGCCGATGGGGCGCGCTTTGCCATCGGACGAATTCCCATCGGGGCTAGCGACTACGCTATGGACCGCTACACGCTCGGCGACAGCGGAACCGACGTCACTCCCGACAGCAGCGAGTCCAATCGGCCCCCTGCCGACACGTCGCTCAGCAAGTTCTCCCTCGACAGGGACGGCCAGAAGCTGATCCCCTACATCAAAGCGGCGTTGGCGGTGAGGCCCGACATCCGCTTTTGGGCCAGCCCCTGGACACCCCCGGTTTGGATGAAGACCGGATACAAGAAAGACATCATGGGGAGCAGCGGAAACGCCAAGAAGCCGTCCTATTTCGATGGCGGCAATATGAAGAGCGACTCTGCAACCCTCACGGCGTACGCCCAGTACTACACGAAGTNNGTCGTGTCTGTGGGACAAGGCCACTTACACGACCTGGATCGGCAAGTACCTTGGCCCAGCCATGAAGAGCCTTGGTGTCAAGGTCATGGTAGGTTCGCTGTCGAATTCTGACAGCGGCAAGGACATTGACACCGCGAATGCTGCACTGGCCGATTCCACCGCGAAGGGCTTCCTCTCGGTCGTCGGCGTGCAGTGGGGCGTGCTCGACAAGGTGAACGGCGGCACGACGTTCGGCGGCCTTCCCATCTG
>PMLH01000263.1 GCA_003159055.1 Myxococcales bacterium | reverse complement strand
CGCACCTCTCGTTCTGGGGGCTCGCCATGAGCGTCGGTGCGCTTTGGGTCGGTCTGCCGCTTCCGGCGACGTTCGACGCGGTCGTGCCTCATCTGACCATCGACTACCAGGAGCCCACCATCGCCACAGTCGACGGCGACATGAAGCCGCCCAGGACCTGCGACGTCATCGCCTGCAGCCCGACCCTCTCGTTCATCACGGGATGAAGTTTTTTCACGGCTCAATTGCGTCAGGTTGCAACCATGAACGAGCCCCAGGCAAAGCCAGAACACTTCTCCATGATTCGCGGGTTCTGTGGTCAGCTCGAACCTGGGCGAGCCGTGCCTGGGGCCGCGCCTTCTCCTGGCAAGAGGCGTGGGTACATCGAGCCAGTGGCCGCACTTACCCAGGCCGCGGCCGCGAGGAAGCCTCCGAGCACGTCGGACGGATAGTGAGCGCCCAAGTAGACGCGCGAGAGGCCCACGCCGACGATGGCTGCAGATCCAAGCAGAATCGAAGCCAAGCGCACCCCACGCGGTGCCTTCACGACGTGCAGAATGACCACAAGGCTTCCGACCACGCTCGTGGTTCCCATCGTGTGTCCGCTCGGAAAGGACAGGGACGAAAGGCTCGGCAGCAGGTAGACAAGGTCCGCGCTCGGGCGGGCGCGACGAAACAGCTCCTTCAATAGCAGGTTGAGCAACAATCCCCCTCCCGCTCCGAACACCAAATAGCGCGCCTCTTTCGCACGGCGCACGAGTAGCAATAGAAGCACTATCCCCGCGCTGACGACGGTCATAGGCAGTACCCCGCCCCACCTTGTGCACACGAGCATCAAGGTGTCGAGCGAGCCACGCCAGACGGTAACCATACCCTGCAATAGCTTGTCGAAGGCGTCGACTTCGCCCTCTTGCATCTCGCTCGCCAAGCGCACGAAGCAGAGCGCGGCAGCGATGGTGAGCGGCAGACTCCAGCGATGACGCCGACACAGACGCCACAAGAAAGCTGCCAGGGAACGAAGCGAACGAGAAGCGCCCATGAGGGTACTCTACCGCCGAATCAAGCTTGGGCGCAGGTGCTATCACCACGTCCCGGCGAGGGCCATGCCGGTGCTACCGTGGCCGACGGTGGGGACCACGGCGATGCTAGGACGATCTAGCCGGCGATTCAGAATCCACGATTGAACCGGCGCGGTAAGCGCCGACGCCACGCCGACCGCAGTGCCGACACCGAACGAGAGCCAGGCGCTCTCCCACGCGCCGCGACCGTAGCCAAGGTAGAGCAGACCGATGGTGTTGATGGCAAGGCCACCGAAGACGTTCAGGATCAACATGTGGCGCTCACGCTGCGCGGCCTCGACCAGCAACACGTGCCGGGCTTTGGCGGACGCAGGATGGCGATCGCCGCACAAGCCCTCCACGTCGATACGGAGAGGATCCAGGAGCTTCGCCAACACGCCGACGGTGGCCTTGGCGGCGGTCACATACAATCCCGCGCGGGTGTCATCCCCGATCCAGTCACGGGGGGCAAACACGGCAGTGCCGGCGCTGCCCACCGCCGCCAGGGCGAACGTGGCGGTCCAGGCTAGGTCCCATTTGGCGGCCCAGTCGAAATCCTCGCAGACAGCGTCGTCGATCTCGCGCTCTCGGGCGCTGAGATCGACAGCTGGCGCAGCCATCGCCGTCCCCACGCCCGCGACCACGACCGGAACGAGGACGCCGAGCTGAAGAAAGACGTGCAGGAAGACGCGCATGCGGAACAGTAGCACGCGAGCACCACGCCGGTGGGCGTGCTACATCAAGCCTGGCCTTCGATGAGCACCGCCAGTTGTGTCCGAGAGCGCTGGAATCTAGCGGGCTGGGTATGGCATAGGTTGAGCGTGTAGGGAGGTGTTCTGCCGTTTCATCGAGTTACTCCCGACCGGCGACGGTAGGGCGGGTCGCCAGATACCTTTCCTCCCCCCTTGCAGCCTTCGCCGGCCAAACGGCGAGCTGTACGAGGGCTAGTTGTCCGTGCTGTCGAGCAAAGCTGTGGTCGCCTTTGCGATGGTGGGCGTGATTCAACCTGACGTGGATCGTCGCCGAAAAAGAGCGGCGACAAGCATGATGAGGATGCCTCCCATCTCAAGGAGCCAGTTCATGCGCAAATGAACCAGCCGATGGCCGAGAAACTCATCCACTTGGTGAAACGAACTGGCCCGTACCAACACAAATACGCCAACGAAACACATTCCGGTCGCAGCGACTTTCACGGCAGGCGCAAGTCCACGCAGTATGATCCCAAGCGAAATAGCGCAGAACAATCCGAATCCGCACAATGCGCCGATGAACTCTCTTTGGACATGGGCGCGCGAGTCATACCAACCTCTCCTTCGTGCCAGAATTCGTCCAATCTCCGTCAACGCGGTCTGAAAATCGAGCTGCTTGTTCACGGCCAACAGGAAGAGCAAGAGTGAAAAGAGCGACCACGCCCAGAATTCCCGCCGCGGAACAGCGCCGGACCTGACCGCCGGTCGTAGCCTTCGCGCAACGACAAAACAAGTCCACGCAGCAACGAGGTACAGAATGACCGTTATCCACCCTGCGGCGTTGGGATCACCGATGCCGGGAGACCATTGGCCGATCCAGCCTCTTTGCACCTCGGGATTGGTCATGTTGAATGTAATGGGTCGACGATCGGCTTGCCATGCATGGACAGAGCGAAGCGAGAGTGAAGCATTCCCAACCTACATCGTTTTGGGCGAAATTGGACATCGTTCTGAGTGAGCGCGGTCAGGCCATGCTCCTTGGCCGTTCTCCTGATCGGGGCGGCCGCAGGGTTCTGCGTGCGACATCGTCTTTGGCTTTCTCAGCAGGAGCGCTACCGGCTCTTCTTTGAGCGAAAGGGGCTGTGCTTTGCCTCTTGGGCAACCGGCACGAGAAAGCACGTCCGATGGGTCACGGTCCTGAGCTGCAGCGAGAAGAACAACTACCCGGGCAAGGAGATTACGACCAACGTCGTATTGAACAGCTCTCTCGACTGCAGTCCCGTCGAGATCGAGTTCTTGGATATCGATGGAGACGGCATTCCCAAGGTGCACGCCAGCGGACATGACAACGACACGCATCCCAATGACGACCCTCGCGGCAACAACTTCTTCCGCTATGACCCCAAAGCCAATACCCTGGTTCCCATACCGCTCGAAGCGGTCCCTCAGAAATGGAAGGACCGGTACCCCGAGGACAGCACGTCTGCCCCGGCGAGCCTCTACGCCTTGCATTTGCCTCTCCCTAATAGGGACGCCCAGCGTAACCATAGTCGAAGTGTTGCATGTCACCCGCCTGTCCCTCGGCGAAGGAGCCAAAGCATCGCGCTTGTTTCACATCATCGAGCAAGCCCGCTGTAGCCAGGATGAACTCGTAGCTGTGGTTGAAGACTCCCCGACACGGATCACGGCTTTCGCCTGAATAGACCAACGCATTCGCGCCCGCCTTGTGATCGGCTGCCAGCTGCGCGTTGACAGCCGAGCCGATGAGCTGTTCGTGTTTCGCCTGGACGATTTCAGCCGCCTTGGTTGCGTTGAGCGCCAGGCGCAACAGTTTCGTCGACCTCCCCTCGAAAGGATATCGCATCTGAATAGCCTCGAAGTGAACCACCGCCTCCGCGGGCACAACTGCCGGCTCACAAAGCAATTCCGATGTCGCTGGTAGATAGTTGCCCTTGATGTCGCTCGCGATGCGCTCCCAGACCAGCGCGTCAGACAGGGCCGAGCCATGGGTCGAGCGGTTGATCGCCGGATCGAGCGCGTCGCTGTCCTGCTTCTCCACGCCCAGCCGGTCGAAGGCGTAGTTGAAGTAGAACATGATCGCCCAGTTCAGCGTCTGATAACACCTGTACACGTAGTCGACCGGAAGCTTTGAGGTCGAGCTGGGTGGCGCTTGATTGAGTTGCGGAAGTTGCCAGTCCCAGTGGTTGCGATAGTATTTTCGCGCGAAGTACTTTGCGCCGTTCGGGTCATCAGGCTCCGAGACGTGCAAGGGAAGGAAGACTCTCAGCGCGCGGTCGTAGAGCTTTCCGGCCGGGACGTAGGCGCTGTCCCTCCCGGGCTCGCCGACCATTCTGAACACTTCCGGAGGGCCGTCGTGATGGGCACATACCGGGCACCACCCGTTGTACTCGTAGTTGATGTCGCTGGCCTTGCCGGCAGTGTGAGCGCCGGCCGAGTCTCGCCAACCATTCATACTCCCCAACTTTTGCGCCCAATTCCGGAAGTGATCCTGTCCGGCCGAGGTGCCAAACCACCTGTACAGGTAAGCGAGATCGGCTGGATTCGTCCCAACCATGTATTTCAACTCTCCCATCCACTGCCGCACCATGCGCTTGTTGGCAGCGAGCATGAAGCGCTGAAAGTCCACATCTCTCAGACCTGGCGCGCTTCGGCTGCCCATGATGGGCATGCTTTGTTTCGGTGTTCCGTTGTACCAAGGCGGTGGTGCGGACACGACGGCTTGCTTGGGGGGGGCCATGAATTGCTCTCATCCCCGGCCTTGGCCGGGATTCGCGTGAAGATCTCGTAAGGCCTGCATGGCCGTTGCGTCGTCGCTTTCGCCAATCTCACTCTTGAATTCTTCGAGGTCGGCAAATTGCAGATTGCGCAGCATCTGGTTCATCGTCTCTGGGGATTGGCTGGCAACAGAAACCACTGTGGCTTCGGACGAATAGAAATAGGTTTGCGCCGGCGCGGCCGCTGGAATTTCGACCACCGGAAAGTATCGCACGTCGAGCGGATGCACGAAAAACAGGCGGGTGTCCCAGGTGTTGGAAGGCCCCCCCGGATGAAGCGTCGCATGGAGGCCCACCAGCTTGCGCGCAAGGAAATGCCCATCGGAGGCATCGTCCACAAAGTCGAGCCCGTCCTGATGCCACGACGGGCTGATCGCTTCGACCGTGGCCGGGTCGATCAGTGCCTCGGCTTCCACCTTCATCTGCGCTCGCGACACTGGCACATAGATTGATGAACGGTCCTTGGCTGGTGGCGGTTGAGGAGGTGCCGTTGTAGGGTCAGAAGGAAACGCTGCTAGCAACAAGCCGGCGCTTTTGTCGCGTGTCCCTGGGACCGGGGCCACGAACTTCGGATCTTTGAAGTCCGCCCAGCTAGCCTGAATTGTTGCTCCGACGGGCACGTCCGGGATAACCACGAACCCAGGCTGCGGAAGGGTTCCCTCGTGGGTCCGGCCTCCTACGCTAGCCCGATACGGCGTCCCGACCGGCATTGGCTTTCTCAGCTCATCGAGAAACCAAAGGACGAGGGTCGTTGGGGCTGGGCTCCCTTCGCACGGCGATCTCCTCGCGAACCGATCGTAGAACCGGCATGCCATCGTGTCGCGGGTTGTCTTGTACTCGCGCAGCTCGCTCCCGTTCTTCCTCCGCGCGTCGCCGTCTGGCCAAAACGCTGCCGTGCAGGCGGCATTCGATTCCTTGACCTTGGGGCAAGGCCACACGCTCGCGCCCACCGTAGTGCCCTTGGCGAAGAAGAACATCAGGACGCGGCGGTTGGGAGCATCGTCGGCGTTGCGAGTGGCGCGGTCGGAACCATTCATCTCCTCGCTGGCGAGCAGAACGATGGGGTTGAACTTGCCGCAGCTTTGCAGCGACATCTTGGGTAGATCACCCAGCTGTGCGCCGTCCCCGCCGAGAAAATCGGACGCCTGCATGCTAAAGGGCGCCCCTCCGTCTGGGGTGCACAGCCAGTCCATGTAGGCCAGGAAGAGCTTGTCGCGGGTCTTCCTGCCGGGGTCGCCGTCAACCGAAAGATCGTTGTCGCCCTGAAAGCGCTTCACGGCATCGGTCGTTTGGGGACCGCACTGCCCGACAACGCTGCCCATGTAGTATGGGTTGCCGTTGCCATCGGGCAGATTGGACAGCATGCACTGAACCATGCGCGTGTCCCAGGTGTCGCCAACCTGCGTATGGCTGTAGAGGTACTCCCATAGCGCGGGTTGTCGGGTCAGCAGGGCGTAGATCGCGATGGCCCGCCGGTCGCCGAGGGTCTTGTTGAGATCGTCGCTGCCTGCCGGATCGCAATGTCCAAAGAGCGCGGCCGGGCAGGCCGAGTTAGCAGAGACGACCCCACTCAGGGTTGCCAGCTCTCCGCGGAAGGTGGGCGAAACGAACGACGAGTCGAACGCGAATGCAGGATGGTTCAGCCGCCAGCAGGCCACGGGAATCAGCGGGTCGCGGATGGTGTTGAATTTGGTACCGTCGGTAGTCGCGAAACTCAGCGCCGTGCGGTCGGGGACCCGCGCATGTTGTGCAGCGATGCACAGGGCTCCGGTTTCCTCATCACTCATTTCAGCACCCGTAGCTTTCCACCAGCTTGGCCTTGGTCGCGTCGTCGAGTTGGCCACTCACGTCGATCTGGTATTGCGCCTGGAAATCCTGAAGTGCAATCATCATCTCATCGTCGCCCTCCGTGGCGGCGGGATCCCAGAGAAACCCCATGTTGAATAGGCGTGTTCTCCATCCCGCATCGCCATCGAGGTCCGCCGGCTTCAATCCACCGACGTTCAGAGCCACGTCGCCACCGGGCAGAGTCGCAAGGACGCTGCCCGCGCCTTGGCTCGCGTCGACCTCCACCATGCCATCGCCATCGCTGGTCCGTGTGGCCCCAGCCACGGTCACCTCCGCTCCGGAGATCGGGTCTCCAAGCAGGTCCAGCAGCCTGAAACGCAACTTGCTCGGCGTCGCATCAGAAGGCGTCGCAGCGGGCACAGACGCGCCCGGCTCCGCCCCGGTTGGGGATACGGCGGCGGCCGAAGCAGCCGCTTCCGCGACCAGCGAGAATTTGCAAGTTCCCGGCGTGATGTCGTAGTTCCCGTAGAACCCCTCAGCATCGAGAGCACCGTCGGCGACACTGTCATCGGGAAGCTCGAGGCGATAGTGCCCGGTGTAGGGCTTGCCGTCCTCGTAGACCACCTCGATTTCGATCCAATCCGTCTTCTTGAGAAGCTGCTTCAGCTGCGACGGCGTGATGGCCGGCTCGTCGTCGGCGTCGGTGGCGGCCATGACGGGAATCCGACGCAGGAGGATGAGCCCATCCGGTTGGAAGGGTGGGCGCCAGTCGCTCGTCAACGTCTCGCTGGCCCGGAGCAGAAGGTTGGGCAGGTCGCCGGCAGATTGCTGGGCCAAACCGGCGAGCACCTGCACGGCGTCGTCCCGGCAAACCACCTCGTAGGTCTGGCGACCAGGGACGCTTCCCATGTCCCGGTCAGCCACGAGCCGGTATTGCCGGCCAGCGTATGCGAGACGGCCACGCGTTTGTGCCTCGATCTGGCGGATCAGCCTGCGTCGCTCAGCGGTCACGTCCGGCGCCCTTTGGCGCCCGCTGCCCGGGCGCAAGACCAGCACGCGACGCGCACGGATGCCTCTCCGGACCAGCTCAAGCAACTGCTGGTCGTCGATCTCGCTCAGCGAGAAGCTGGTGAGGTGCGCGTTGGCCACGAACTCGCGCAGCGGCCACAGCAACCGCCGATCCATGCTGTCGACAAGCCCAATCGCTTCCCGTGGTGCGATCTCTTCGTAGGCATCCTCTCGGCACAAGCGTTCCGCTTCTTGGCAGCGAGCCAGGGCGAGGGTCTCACCGCCCGTGCCCACAAGCGAGAATGTTAGAACCCCCCAACGCAGGATCACGGTACGAATGCTGCGAAAAACTGACGCTCGTGTCAACAGAGGCGGTGCAACTCGCCGGGCAGAAAAGTGGAGATGACATGTCCCGTCGACACGACTATCTTTGGGCGAGATGCCCCCCGGGAGTACCGACCAAGCCATACCGGGCCCATTACTGCTGCGAGCTGCGTTTGGCAGCCTGGCGGTTTTGCGGAACAACAAGGACATCTCCCCGCTCGTCAAGACGCAGTTGCGCGAAGCGTCGCACGAGCTGCGTCTGGCGACCGAGGATCCCAGCCAGCGGGCTTCCGTCGAGAAGGCCGCTGACAAGCTGCGTTCGTGTCTCGAGGTCGTCCAGGCCGGAATAGCCAGCGAAACAGATCGAAAAGTGCTCGACGGAATTGCCTCGGTACTTTCCTATCTGGCCAAATTCCTGGGTGCCGCCCCGACGGCGACAGCTCCGAGGCCGACCGGCCCGCCCGCGACAGCCCTGCGACCAAGCCACAACCTACCACTGCCTGCGACCGTGGTGCTCCCCCCGACAGCGACGGACGCGCGACCAGCCGGCAACTCACCGATCCCTGCAAGCACGGTACCTCCTCCGCCGCCCACCGCCCCGCGGCCGGCCCGCAGGACTCCGGTACAATCGACGGTGCTCTTTGGCGCATCCTCGGTAACACCGCCACGACCAACCGGCAACCTGCCGAGCCCATCGGCCGTGGCGCTTCCCCCGACGGCGACGGCTCCGCGGCCGACGGGCAGCGTTCCGGTGCAATCCACACCGGTGCTGGGTCGACCAGCCGCAGCCGTCGCTCGACGAACCGGGAACCTCCCGAGTCAGTCCTGGGTGGTGCCGGTGGCCACGGCGACGCCACCTACCCCGCCGCCAATCCCTGGCCTCCCCTCGGCGGGCTGGGCTTCGCCACAGACCGTGCGGCCCTCTGCCGTGCATGCCATCGCGCCCGATCCACCAGCGGGTCCGGTGCCCAAGCCCCGCGTTGCAGTATCGCTCGATGCCATCGGGCCGACGCTGGCGCTGCAACTGGTCCGCATCGAACGTCTCTACGTCGCGAGGGCCAGCTGCGTGGATGACCCAAACTCGACCTTCGCGAATCTGCAAGCGGTAGAAAGACGAATCAAGAAACGAGAGGCGACCGCCGCGACCCTGCTGGAAGCCGAAGCAAACACCCCCAAGCCCTCGCAAGACAAGAGCGAGGTCTCGAGCATCGGCGCATGGTGGTTGCTCGGCGAGGCCAGGCAGCTCGCCCCTGGAAGCCCTGCGCTCGCAAAGAGCGTCGCGGACATTTCCGCGGGTCCGGCGGAGGAACACCGGATTGCCATCGATGTCCTGCGCATGAATCCCTCTCACGCCTCGACGACGGATCTTTGGGCTGCGCTGCGTGGACCAGCGCTCATGGTTCTGCGTGCACGATGTCTGCCGTTGCTGTTCGAGAATCATCTGCCCGACGGGGAAGCGCTGGTCCGAATGCTCGACGACGAGGCGGTGGCGCTTGCAGCCGCCGCGGCGCTGGCCTGGTGTCGCATCCAAGATGGCAGCCGTCGACTCTTGGAGAAGGCTCTGGCTTGCCCTCCTTCGCCGCTGCTCCATGCCCTGCTCTTCGCGAGCGTCACCCAAGGCGACCGGGAGGCCATGTCCGAGGTCCGCATTCGCGTCGCCACGGGCTCGGCAAGCACGTGGCTGATTGATGCACTGGCGATTGCTGGCGACGAGAGCGACGCGGAGCTCTTGCTGGACCTGGCGGCGAACCCCGAGATGCCGACCGAGTATGCCCTCTGGGCACTTGCCCATCTGGGCTCCTCGACCGCACTGGCGGGGATGAAGAATCTGGAAAACCGCCTGGAACCGGCGCTGGTCGGGCGTGCCATCGAGCTTGTCGCAGGGGCGCAGAATGATTCGCCGCCCGCCCCTGGCCGACTCCTCGACGGCAAGCCCTGGTCGGTGGCAAACGCCGTGCGCCGACTCGCAGCGCCGACCGATGTGCCACTTCCGATCGTGCGGTGGACCGCACTCGACCTCGCGGTCAGGACCGGCAGGCCCGCGCCGTGTATGTACGATTTTTCTTCCCCGACCGAGTATCAGCGTCTGGCCGCCCAGGCGTTCGCCGCCTGCTACGCAGGTTGTCTGGAGCCGCCCCCAGGAGGCTGGTACTATTTTGGGCACCCCGTCGCCAGTCCGCCCCCGCCCGTCCACCAGGACCCACGCTGATGCCCATCTACACCGTCAAACCTGGAGATTGCCTGACCAAGATCGCCGCCGACTTCGGCTTGGGCGACTACAAGGACATCTACGATCACCAGGCAAACGCCGAGTACCGCAAGCTGCGCCCGAACCCAAACGTGATCCAGCCCGGCGACAAGATATTCATTCCAGAAACGATTCCTTTCGCGCGAACCTTAGCCACCGGCCAAAGACACACGATTCTTGTCAAGCAGCCGCGCGCCACCCTGCAGGTCTATGTCCAAGATGCCGATGGCGACCCTGTCAGCGGGAAGAACTACGTGCTGCGCGTCGAGGGACAAACCGACAAGAAGGGGACCACCAAAGACGACGGGCTGGTGAAAGAGGACGTCCCTGCAGCGGCCACTGTCGCGTCCATCGACTTTCCCGAGGATGGCTTCAGCTTTGAGGTGAAACTGGGCCATCTCGACCCGCTGGATGAAAGAATGGCACTGGCCGCACGGCTGCGGAACCTCGGCTTCTCGTGCCCAGAGTCCAACGATCTCGGGGAGATGACCGAACGAATCCAATACGCTCTGGCGCGCCTGCAAGCCGAGAACGGGCTCGACCCGACCGGCGAGCTCGACGACCAGACCCGCGACCTCCTTCTGCAGCTTCACGACCAAGGTGAGGAGAGCTGAGGGCTCCTGTCCCACTCGGTTGAGGTCGCCCGCTGTACCGCGCTTGCGAAGGGTTTGGGAACCGTCCCAGGACTTCCATTATAATGGGGGGCGAGTGCCACCGCGTCACCCCCCTCTCGCCCAACCAGTCCCGACAGGCATTTCCATGCCTTGGCATGCCTTGACTGTCCGTGAAAGCCCATGTTAAACGGCGAGTCTGTTTTTCAGGTTGGTTCAAACACGATGTCGCAGACGCAGACTGGAATGGAACGACGCATCGCTGAGATTCTGATTCAGGAGCTTAAGCTCGAAAACGTCACGCCCGATACCTTCGACGTGGCCACGGACCTGGTGAAAGAGCTGGGCATCGACAGCATGGATCTGACGACAGTGGTGCTGGTTCTGCAGGGCGAGTACAAGGTCAAGTTCGACGAGGACACCTACCCGTCGCTGACCACCGTGCGCGCCATCGCAGAGCAAATCCGTCAGCTACAAAGTGCCGCCAGCTAGCGTCACGGACCGGGGCGGCCAGAGCCGGTCATGAACTTCGACCTTCACTCGGTTCCCTCTTCGAACAGC
>PMLH01000255.1 GCA_003159055.1 Myxococcales bacterium | reverse complement strand
GACCGCTCCCCCCGCTGGGGACGCGATGCCGCCCGAGCCGGCAACAACGCCGCCAGATCCGATGGCCCCGCCCCTGGCCGCAGGGCCGGGACCGACAAGCCGCTGTCAAAGGTTGCACGCCTTCATCGTGCCAGCAGACGAGGGAGGGGTCAGTCGACGTTCACCGTCAGGGTGAATGCCGGCAGCGTGCCTGTCGGATCGTTCACCTTGGGGATCGTGATTGTGGCCTGGCCCACGGCTGCGGCCTTGAACGTGAATAGCTGGGTCGGACCGCCCGGCCCGTAGGGGGGAACGACCGAGACGTTCAAGTATTGGACCGAGCTCGACGACACAACCGGGTCTCCGTACGACGACGGACCGATGCTCGACAACTTGACGTCCAGCTCGTCACCCAGCTTCGCCGACACGGATCCACCGCTGTCGGTCATGGTGAACGTTTTCGGACCGCCGTAACAAAGATACGTGGCACCAGCGGGTTGTGCGCCCTGGCGGGTGAGCAACGTGGTGGTTCCGCCCACGGTCAGGGTGGCAGGGCCGGGCGCAAAACCGCCGTCGGCGAAGATCACGAGGAAGCTCGCTACTGCCGAAGTGCCGTCGAGGTCGAAGGCTATGGTGGTCGAGCCGCCATCCAGGGCTCTGACAACGCTGTTCACCTTGCGCTCGGCCACCGCGCCCATCGGGCCGAGGAACAGCCGGAAATCCTCGTAAGACCAGTCGTCTCGTGGACGCGTGACGACCATGACATCCCCGTCCGCCAATGCCGCCGCATATTCGACCACGACTTCGCCGGGCAGGTTGCGCACGGGCATGCTCGCAATGGCTCCGGCGGGCAACACGGTCAGCTCTTCGCCCTGTTGGCCAATAACGAAGGTCTTGCTGTCCTTCAGCGTCCCGACGACGACTCCCATGCGCATGGTGCCGCCGACCGGAGTATCGATCTGAAGCACGAAGGCCGGATCGTGGTCGCTGATGTCGAATACGTAGAAGTCCGGTCCCGTACCGCTTCCGGCAATACGTTGGCGCACCAAGGTGCCGCTCGCGTCTGACACGAAGACCCGTTGGCTGGTGTCGACTTGGTCCACGGCGTAGATGAGACTGGCCGAACCCTCGCCAACAGCGATGACAGTTCCGAGCGCGATCGGCAGGGGCCTGGCCGCAAAGGGATCGCATGCCGCGCGAACGCCGGAACCGGCCACGTCGACTCCGGCATCGAGCGAAGCGTTCGAGCTACCATCTTCCTGTCCAGACGGAGTGTCGGAGCCACCGCAGGCCACGCTGGCGATGATGGGGAGCATACACATTCCGCGGATTCGCATGATTGAAGCCTACACCCAGAAGCCCATCCACCAAGGGTCGGACAACCCATTCATGTGGCGTGGCGCACGGGTAAGTTTCACCGGGTCGTCGCCTGGACTCATTGTTTCCCGTGGGGTGGCGGCGACGTTGGGGCTTCTGTTAGCAGGAACGCTTGCAACAGCAGGCGCCTGTCAGATCGACTTGCAACAGGCTCAAGTCGGGTCTCGGTGTCCACCCCGTGCGTGTCCAGAATGCCATTCCTTCCACGTTATTGGCGAAGACAAAGATGTTGCACTTGTGGATGCCGATCCTGCGCAGTCTCTCCAAGCACATATCGACGAGTCGTCGGCCCAGGCCTGCTCGCCGATAACGTTTTGACACCGCCAGGTGGTGAAGGTAGCCGCGCCTGCCGTCGTGGCCGCACAAAACTGTGCCCATCAGCCGGCCCTTCGTTCGGGCGACGAAACTCAGACCCGGGTTTCGCCGCAAATAGGCGGTGATGGCAGCCCGTGTATCGGACGCGCCCAGCCCGACACCCTCGCAGCGCCGCCACAGCGCGAAAGCCGCATCATAGTCCTCCACGCGAAACGGGCGCACCACGATCCCATCGCCTTTGGCAGAACCGGATGTGGCTTGGCGTGCCTTGTGGTTGGTGTGGCGGCTGAGTCTCATAACTGAAACGCTATCAACCATGCCTCCCTGGAACAAGCCGCCGACGCAGTATGCCGTTCTCGCCCGTTTTGATTTGCGTGGCGGCGCTCGTGAGCGTGGTGCCGGCCGCTCCGCCGAAGGGAACCGAGATTCGTCTGGTTCCTCTTCTAGCCCAGCCAGAAAGTGGGTTCGTTCTCGTCCGAGCATCTTCGTTGGCAAGCGCGTGGTCAGCGGGAGTCGTGCTTTTCCCAATCGATCCAGTGCAGGTCGCGAACCATGATGGTGTACAGCACCGGGACCAGGACCAGCGTGATGAGTGTGGCGACGGTCAAGCCGCCGATCTGCGCATAGCACAGCGGGTGCCACAGCGGGCCGCCGTGCATGGCCAGCGGGATGAGTCCGAGCACGGTCGCCGCTACCGTGATGATCACCGGGCGTAACCGAATGACGCCCGCATTCAGCAGGGCATCCCGCAGGGGCTTGCCGGACTCGCGTTCCTCTTCGATGAAATCGAACAGAACGATGATGTGGCTGACGATGACGCCGATCAGGCTGATGATTCCCAGAAAGGCCATGAAGCCGAAGGGCGTGTCCATCAGGCCGAGGGATAGCAGTGCCGCGCCCACGCCAAAGGGGATAGCCGCGAACACCACCAGCGGCTTCACCGCGTTCTTGAACTGAATCAGCAACGCCAGATAGATACACACGATGGAGATGACCAGCACCGTCGCAAGCTGGGCGAAGCCCTTCTTGCGCTCCTCCTGCTCGCCAGCGATGACCAGTCGGGTGCCCGGCGGCAGCGACGCCTTGATGGCGTCGATTCCAGGCTGGGCGAGCTTGAGCACCTCGGAGGGCAGAACACCGTCGGTCGGGAAGCACGCCACCGTGATGGCGCGGAACTGGTCGCGGCGGCGGATCTTCTCGGTGCGCAGCTGGTAATCCACCCGCGACACCTGGCGCAGCGGAATCTTCGCCGGGCCGCGCGAGGACGACACGTACAGGTTGCCGATGTCCGAGAGCTCGGCGCGTTCTTGCGAGCGCAGGCGCGCCACCACCGGGATCTGACGGTGTTCTTCGTAGACCTGGCTGAGCGAGCGTCCGTTCATGGCCAGCACCGACGACAGCGCCACATCCAGATTGGTGACGCCAGCCAGGTTGGCGCGGTCCGGATCGACTCTCAGCTCGACCTGCAGCGTGTCCGCGCCCCAGTCGTCGCGGATGCGCTCGGCGCCCGGTGTGGCGCGGAAGACCTCCTTCACCTGTTCGCCGAGGCTCCGCAGTTGTGAGATGTCCGCCCCGGCAATGCGCACCGCCACCGGCACGCCCACCGGCTTCCCGGTTTCCAGCTCGCGCACGTCGATGCGCGCACCCGGTACCCGCGCTGACAGCGCCGCCTGCAACAGGGGCACCAGCGGCCGGGTGTCGTGCTTGTCCTTCACCTGGATCAGAAGCTGCGCGTAGTTCAGCTGTTGTAACTCGGGCGCCACCGAGAACGAGAAGCGTGGCCCGCCCCCACCCAGAAACGTGGTCACCGATTCCAGCACGCCGTCCCTGCCGTGGAGCTTGGCGAAGTCCATGGCGACGTCGCGAATGACAGTGTCGGCTTCGAACGCCTTTTCCTTGGTCGCCGACAGCGGGGCGTCCTCGGGCAGCCAGACGTCCACGTACGACAGGTACGAGAAATCCTTGGGAAAGAATGCCACCTTCAGGCCGCGCGCCAGGGTGAAGGAGCCCAGGAGCAAGAGTATGGCAGCGCCCAGCACGCAGCCGCGGCGATCGATACAGAACCCGAGCAGGTGCAGATAGGCACGTTTGGCGGCACCGGGCTTGTCCGTGGCTGCCGCGGTCTTCGACGCGCGGAGAATCACGCGGCCGAGCAGCGGCACGAAGGTCATGGCCACAATGTACGAGGCGACCAGTGAGGCGGTGAGCACCACCGGCAAGCTGTAGATGAAGGTGCCCACCGCGCCGGTCACCGCCAGGAAGGGCAGGTAGGCGACGATGTTGGTGATGGTGGCGAAGATGATGGCGCGGGCCAGGCGTGCGGGCCCCAACCAGGCCGCTGTCCGACGGGGAAGCCCCTCGAGAAGACCGCGTTTGATGCCATCGCCCGCCACCACCGGCACGTCGATGAGCAAGCCGAGCGCGAGGATCAGCGACGCGATGCTGACCTGTTGCACGTCGATCCGGAGGATCTGCATGAACCCAAAGGTCATGGCCAAGGTGATCGGAATGGCCAACGCCATGATGAGGGCCGCGCGCACATCCCAGAAGCCGATCAGGGCCACCAGCACCACGAGGAGAATGGCCTCGTAAAGGCTGTCCATGAACAGCGCCACGTTCTCGCGCACCTGCAGGGGCTGGTCCGACGTGCGGCGCAGGATCAGATCCTCGGGCAGCGCGGATTTCAGGTCAGCCAGCGTCGCATCCACCTGTGCGCCGAACTCGGCGATCTGTGAGCCAGGACGCATCTGCACGGCGATGGTGACCGCGCGCGAGCGCAGAAAGCTGCCGTCAGGGCCCGGTGCGGTCAAGTAGTTCAGGTAGCGCGCCGGGCTTTGGTAGTCGCGGTGGATTTCGACCAAGTCCCGCAGGTACATGGGCGGGCCGCCCGTGGGGGACGGGACCAGGATCCCGCCCAGCTCGGTCTCACTGCCAAGCTCGCCCGATGGGGCGATGACGACGTTCTTGCCGTGGATGTCCAGGACGCCGCCGGCAATGACGATGTTGCGGGCCTGCAGCGCGTCCGCGATGTGCGACGGTTGCAGCCCGTAGCTGGCCAGTTTCTCCTGCGAGTAATCGAGATAGATCGCCTCGCCCAGGATGCCCGAGCGGGTGACCTTGGAAACCAGCGGGATGGATTGCAGGTAGCGGACGATCAGATCCGTGTGGTCGTCGAGGTCGCGGTACGAGTACTTTTCGCCCGCGTTCTCCGTAAGGCGCTGCAGGGTTTGCTCGGGGTTGCGTACCACGAAGGGGTGCCACACGTCGGGGTGGATCTCCGACAGGCGCAGGTGGTCCGCGGCGAAGCGCAACAGTGCCGACACCAGCGTGGCGTCGTCGTGGGCCGGTCGCAGATCGATGGCGATGGTGCCCGGGCCCTCCAGCACTCGGCCGTCGGCGTCGCCCGAATCGGCGAAGAAGGTCACCGCGGCAGCGGCGGCCCGGCGGAAGGGATCGGCCGAAACCGCGGGCGGGTAGGCGACCACCAGGGTTGCGCGACCGTTTTCCCCGGCGCGGGAGCGGACGATATCGGCCTGCAAAGCTTTCGCACGCAGGGCCAGCTCGACCTCGCCGACGCGGGGGCTGGCCACGGTCAGCAGCATCGCCGCGGTGTCGCCGAAGTCCTTGATGAAGTTCACCGGCCCCGCGCCCGCGGGCAGGTCGCGGATGGTGTCGAGCTTGCCCTGGATGTCGTCGAACTGTTTCGTCGGATCGGCCACCGTATCTTGCAAGGTTACGTAGACGATGGCCACGCTGGTACGGCTGATGGATTCGATCTTCTCAATGGCGGCGTTCTCTGCGATTCTCTGCTCGATCCTCCTGGTCACGAGCTGCTCGATCTTCTCAGCGCTGGTGCCGGGCCACACGCAGGTGGCCACCGCCACGCGCACCGGAATGAAGGGGTCCTTGGCTTTGGGCAGCCGCATGTAGCCCCACAGGCCCCAGCCGAGCGTCGCGAACAGCAGCACGGCGCTCACGTGCCAGGTTTCCGTGCAGTAGCGAGCGACCTTGCCGATAGTGGTTGGCTTGTCGATTTCGGGTGTCATGGCCGCCACCTACGGAACCACGCGCACGGGTTCGCCGTCCGACAGCAGCGATGCGCCTTGCACGACCACCTGCGCGTCAGCGGGCAGCCCACCGGTCACCGGAATCGCGTTGCCCAAGAACGTTCCGAGCTCGACCTCGTGCTGCCGCGCCAGCTTCACGCCGCCCACATCCTCGACCACCAACACCGCGAAGCGGGCCGGATCTCGACGTGAGCGCACGATGGCCGCCAGGGGAAGCGTGATGGCGGTGCTTGCGGGCTTGTCGCCAAGAACCACCGACGCGACCATGCCGGGCTTGAGCGCGCGGTCCCCATTCGGCACTGTGATCTCCACTTCGAACACGTGGCTGCGCGGATCGGCGATGCCGGCTATGCGCGAGATCGAGCCCGTGAAGGCGCGACCCGGATAGGCATCGCACGAAACGTCGGTGCTGGCGCCTGGGCGAAGTTGATCGCGGATCACGTCGGGCACGCCCACCACCACCTTCACGGATTTCACGTCGGTGATGGTGAAGACGGGCACCCCCGGCGCGGCCAGGGCGCCCAGCTCCAGGTTTCGGCGCGCGATGCTGCCGGCAAACGGCGCGCGCAAGGTCGAGTCGCGCAACATCGTGCTGGCCTCGTCGAGTTGCGCCTGGGCGCCGGCGATGCGCGCGTTCGCGCCGTCCAGGCGTGCGCGAATGGCATCGAGCTGCGCCTTGGGGATGGCGTTGCCCGTGAACAGCTTTTCGTTGCGATCGAAGTCGAGCTGCGCCTGGTCGCGCGCCACCATCGCTTCCGCCAATGCCGCACGCGCGCCGGCCTGGCGGTTGGCGAAGTCGGCCCGGCGCAGGGCTGCGAGCTCGGCATTCTGCGCGACCGGGTCGCCTTCCTGCAGAAGACGGGACTTTCCGTCGCTGCCTTTGGCTTTCGCGATGCGATCCACGTAGCCGCCCACCTTGAAGGCCAGGTCGACGCGCGTGGCGGCGTCGATGGCCGCCGAGTAGCGGTTGCTCTGGGCGGCATCCTGGCGCTGCGCTTTCACCACCTTCACGGCAGTGGGAGCCGGACGAGGCTTGTCAACCGAGTGGCAGCCGAGGGCCAGGGCAAGGGGAAACACGATGAGAGAGCGCGGGGTCATGGGGTGGTCCTCCGGGGGGCGCGGGCGTTCCCGCGGTTCACGATGCCGTCGAACACCAGCCGCAGGATGTGCGACAGGGCCACGTCGCGAGCCTCGGGGCTCGTGCTGTCCCGGTTCGACAGGATGGTCAGAAAATCTCGCTGCGCGAAATGCGACAGGCACAGGCTGTACACGCTGGCGGTCAGCTGCCGCACGTCGAGGTCGGCGCGGAACGCACCCTGGTCGACGCCGCGTTGGAAGACGGCAAACAGGCGCTCCAAGGCCGTGCGTTGCGTGCGCGCCAGCACCTGTCCTGCCTGGCGGCCGTGGCGAAGCGATTCCCAGGCGACCATGCGCACGAAGTACGGATTCTCGGCCAGAAAGTCGAAGTAGGTCCGCACCAGCGCCTCGGCGTCGACCCGGGGATCGCCGGGATTGTCCGCCACGCCCTTCAGTCGGTCGAGCATGGCGCCAAAGCCTGCTTCGAGGATGGCCAGGTACAGGCCTTCCTTGTCCGTGAAGTACACATACAGCATCCGCTTGTTCACGCGGGCTTGGTCGCAAATTTCGTCCACGCGGGCCAGGTCGTAGCCCTTGCGCATGAACACACGCCGAGCCGCTCGCAACAGGCGCTGGCGAGTGGCGTCTGGATCGCGGGGGAAACTTCGTGGTTTCGGCACGGCGGTCACGTCTCCTTCCGTCTCTTTCACTTCTCTTGCGCGATGGTGAGCTCCGCGGGCAGGACCGTCGGGACGGCACCTTCGCCCATGGAGAGGCGCAGGGCCGCCACCGCCAGGATCAAGTCGTACTGAGCATTCACGCGGTTGCCCTGGGCCCGCGACAAGCGCGCCTGCGCATCCAGCACGGCAGTGGAGGCGACCGTGCGCTGTTCGAACTTCATCGTCGCCACGCGCATCGCCTCCACGGCCTGCCGCTCGGTCAATCGCGCCACCAAGAGGCGCTCGCGCGCGGACTCCACCGCCAGCGAGCGCTGGGTGATTTCCAGGTGAATGGAATCGCGCGCCTCGTCCTCGCGCGCCCGGGCCACGCGCCCCTGCGCGGTGGCAGCCTTGGCCCGGAAGTACGTGGCGCCCCAATCCCACGCGGTCCACGACAGCACGCCACCCACGAACCATTCGTTGGGGTTGTTCATGGCCGTGCCACGCGAGTGCTGGTAACGCCCCAGGGCCGAGAGCTGTGGCACCAACTGCCACCACGCCACCTTGTCCTGCTCGTCGGCGGCATGGGCCGCGGCACGCAGGGCGGCCAGCTCGGGTCGGCCGGAAAGCCCGCCCTGGCGTGCGTCTGCCAGCGCGGGCGGCGCGGGCGGCTCGGCCTGGTCTGGGATTTCGGCGACCGCGAAGTCGCTGGGCTCGGTCCATCCCATCAAGGTCGCGATGGCGGTGTACGCGAGCTGCCGTTGCACCTTCGCCTTGATCAGGTTCTCACGTGCGTTGCCCAGCTCGACCTCCACCGCAAGGTACTCGTCGAGCCCCAGCATCTCGGCCTCGCGGAATTGCTTGGCTTGCTCCAGGTGCGCCGACAACGTGGTCACCGCTTCCGTCGCCACCGCCTGCAGACGCTGCGCCGCCAGCAGCCGGTAATACGATTCGGTGGCGCGGTAGGTGGCCTCGCGCTCGGCCTGGATCCGCTGTGCCGCCGCCGCGTCCTCGCCACCCTTGGCCGCCTGGCGTCCGTGATGCACGGAATACAGCTGGGTGATGGGCTGGACCACCGACAGTTGCAGCTGGGACACCGTCTCGTCGCGAAAGCGGATGGGCTTGGCCAGCTGGACCAGCAGCGGCTGCATCCCGGCGAGCAGCGTGGGCGGAACCCCTGAAACATCTAGGTGCGCGGGATCCACCACCGTCATGTCATGGGCTTCGCTGAAGCGAAACCAGGTCGCGTCCGCCTGCAGGCGCGGGCCATAGTTGCCCGTGGCGCTTTGCCGGGTGGCGCGCGCCTCGTCCTCGCGGGCGCTGGCCACGCGGGCACGCGGATCGTGCGCCAAGGTGCGAGTGATGACCTCGTCCAGGGCCAGCGTGGGTCCCGTCGATTCGGCTTGCGCCGAGCTTCCCGCGACAAGAGCGGCCAGGGCTGACAGCCCAACCCACCGGTTTCGGTTACTTCGTCGTCCTTGCATGGCGTCTCTCCAAGCTGGCCCCTTCATCGGCGTCTTCCGTAAGAAAGTAAGTAACTGGATAGTTATTGAATGGCACCGCCGCAAGCAGTAACCGCGCGTCCGTCTGCGGGCGCCGGTCGCTTCAGTTTTCAGAAGCAATTACGCTGCCTTTCGATGCGCGGGCGGTCTGGTGAACTTTTTGTTGCGCCAGGTGAAGCGGCTGGATTCAATCGTCCGGCCTGGATTCCGGATCCCGGACTGGGAGGTTGTTTGAGCCAGAATATCGATTGGGCGGAACTGTGACGAAGAGGATTGACCATGATTCAAATACGACAATCGGGTACTGGAATCTGTCTTGCCTTGTTGGTTGCCGCGTGCAGTTCTGGGGGCAACGGTTCCTCCGGCGCTGGCGGTAGTGGCCAAAAGGGCGGGACGACTGGCAATCCGACCGGCGGAACGACCGGCAATCCGGCCGGTGGGACGACCGGCAACCCGACCGGGGGAACGACCGGCGGGACGACCGGGGGGACCACCGGCGGGACGGCTGGCAGCCCGAAAGGCGGTACAACCGGGACTGCGACCGGTGGTGCCACCACGCCGACCGGCGGATCAACCACGGGCCTGGGAGGGGCGACCGGAGGCGGCGGCGGAACGGCTACCGGTGGAACGACGGGAACCGCGACCGGTGGCAAGTCCGGAGGGACCGGCGGCCAAGCNNCTATACCCCCGATCCCATCTACGGAGACCAACAGCAACGATTCAATGTCTATCGTCCGAAGACCCTTGCGACCAGCGGGTACTGCCACCCCATCCTGATTTGGGCGAACGGTCACACGGACAATCCCGAACCGAATCCCCCCCTGTGTGTCGTCGACTCGGGCGCCAACAAGTGGTGTGGACAGTACTTGCCAATGATGAATCAGCTCGCCTCGCACGGTTTCGTGGTGGTTGCCTCTCTCAGCACCACCACCTCCAAGGGCGATCCGCTGCCCACGATCGCCGGCTTGGACTGGATACTCCAGCAGGCTGAGGATTCGACCAGCCCCTATTATCACCGCCTGGACACGGCCAACATCGGTCAGCTCGGCCACTCGGAGGGCGCGATGTCGACCTGCATGTCCGCATCCGAACCTCGCTACAAGGCCCTCGCATCGATTTGCGGCACCAGGACGCTCACCGGTGTTCACACCCCGTTCCTCTTCTACTGCGGCGGGAAAGACACGACGGTGGACTGCTCCGGCGTCCACGATGTCTTCGCCACGGTCACGGACCAGCCTGCCTTCTTCATCGACGAGCTGGCCTCGGACCACGGGTGGTGGGTGTACCAGGGAGCCAGCGGCGTCTCCCTTTCCATGGCTGCCGCGTGGTTCAGGGTTCACTTGATGGGCGACACCGCGAACCGCAAGTATTTCTACGGATCGAGCTGCACCTTCTGCAAGGACAGCCGGGTGAAGGCCGAGCAAAACAGCCTGATGACCCAGTAGGCGTGACATCACGCCTCGGGATCCCCGGGTACTTCCACAAGCAACTTCCTCTGCCCAGATCCGAGAATTACCGCATGACTCGCCCCGCGGACCGGGATTTGGCGAATGATCACCTCGCGGTAGGCATTTCGCCACAATACTCGTCGACATCCTCAAGACTGTTCTGAGTCTCGCCACCAGGTTGATCCGGAGCTAACGCTATCGTGCCTAGACGCTACGTTCTCTCCCGACCGAAACTCCTTTCGGTAGCGAGCAGGGGAGTTGGCAAGCGCTTTGGAGAAACTTTGCCGCAAGGAGATGGCAGAGCCGAAACCGGCCAGATCAGCAACGCGTTCAATCGGTTCGTCTGTCGTCTCCAGCCAGCGCTGGGAGAGAGCCAGCCGCTGGGCCAGAAGCCATCGTCCGACCGTGGTTCCTGTCACCTGGCGAAACCGGCGAGTGAAAGTCCGCCGACTGACGCAGACCTGCTTGGCGAGCTCATCGAGGCTGTGTCGGGTTTGCAGATTCTGGACGAGCCAGTCCAGGAGCTCGGCCAATGGATTCGTGCCGATGGCAGAACAAGGTGTCACTCGCTTTTCACCGCGCCATGGGCTTTGCGAAATTGCCGCCTTCCGGGGGGCGGACTTGGCGAGCGAAAGGCGCTGCTGGCCGAGCTGGTTGCCGGTGTCCCGTCGCCCTTCGCGAGCACCATCCGTCTGAGCGATCATGTGGTGGGCAGGGCCCGGCCTGCTTTGCGCAGGCGGCGCGGATGGGACTGGAAGGGGCGTTGCTGCTCGCGCCCTCATGGCATTTAGAGGTCGAACGCGATTCCGGCAAACCATGTGCTGTCGCCGACGTGGAGCGCGTTGCTCAAGCCCAAGCCGTCGATTGCGGCGTAGCTCCACTCGAAGAAGAGGGCGCAAGGATCCGCGATGGCACCGGCACCGATTGCGCTCGACGATAGAAATGTGAGGCCGAGCATCAACCCGGCGGTGGCGTGCCAGCCCAAGGACAAACCCGTCGGAGAGCTGCTTTCTCCCGTGCTACTAGCCTTCCACTCGGTTCCGTCGAGACCGAGCTTCGCATACGGGATGAGTGGTATGGTCTGCAAGACGGGCAGCCCGTCGGCAAAGTACAGCATCGAGAGCGAGATGGGAATCAGGCGGAGCTCAGTTTGGTCACCGCTGCGGGTGACCCCATCGGCCAAGAAGGCAGCAGAAGTAGCTCGATAATAGCCAACTCGAAGGCCGACTCCCCATGTGCCAAAGCGACGAAGTAGGTAACGGTCAAGCTCTGCCGCCGACAACAGATGTCGCGAGCTCGAGAAGGTCTCGGCAAAGGGGTGGTCGCCGTTTTTGAACTCGCCGTCGACGTCGGGACGATAGAGAGAAACGCCGAGCTGGA
>PMLH01000266.1 GCA_003159055.1 Myxococcales bacterium | reverse complement strand
CCCTCTCCCGAAGGGAGAGGGTGATCTGTCTGCGTAGTTCTGGCGCGGTTCATTGCCCTACTTCCCTCCGATGGCGGCCAGCGAGGCGCGGAGCTGCGATTCCGAGTCGACGAGGAAGTTGGCGCGGGTGACGACTTGCATGCCCGCACCGAGCCCCGACTTCACCTCGACCATGTCGCCGTTCTTCACGCCGAGCTCGACCGCTTTCGGCTCAAACCTCCCGTTGCCCAGCGCCACGAAGACCACGTCCTGCGCCCCAGCGCGAATGACCGCATCTGCCGGGATTTGCAGCCCCTCTTGCGCCACGCCTTGCAGGGTGACCTCGCCGAACATCTCCGGCTTGAGCTCGCGGGTCGGATTGGCAAAGTGCAGGTGAACCTTTGCCGTGCGCGTTTTCGGATCGAGCAGGGGATCGACAAACGCGACCATGCCCGAGAAGGTGCGGCCCGGATAGGCCGCCAAGGTCAACGAGGCCTTCATGTGCGGATGAATCCGGCTGATGTCGCTTTCGTAGGCGTCGGCCATCACCCAAACCTCGCCCAGGTCGGTGATTTCGTACGGAGCCTCGCCGGGGCTGACGCGCGCGCCTTGCACGACGTTCTTCGCCGTCACCACGCCCGCGATGGGCGAAACCAGGGTCAAGGTCTTGCTCGGCTCGCGCGTCGTATTCAGCCGCTCGATCTCCGCCGGTGGCACGTCCCACAGCTCCAGCCGTCGCCGCGCCGACGCGACCAGGCTCTCACCGTTTTCCGCCAAGGCCCCGGCCTTGACCAACGCGTCTCGACTGGACAGCGCCAGCAGGTACTCGCTCTGCGTCGCGAGCAGGCTCGGGCTGTAGATGGAAAACAGCGGCTGTCCTTTGCGAACAGCCTGCCCGACAAAATCCACGAAGATGCGCTCGACGAAGCCTTCCACCTTGACGTTGGTCTTGCGCACGCGCGAGGGCGCGACTTGGATGCGCGCCACGGTCCGCCAGGTATCGCTGACGGCGCCCTTGCCGACGCTGGCCGTGCGCAGGCCGATAAGCTGCTGCCGCGTCGGATCGATGGTGACTTCGGCCATGCCCTTCACCGACGAGGTGGACGCGTGTTTCGGCGCCTCTGGCACCTGGTCGATCTCGACCAGCTTCATGCCGCAGATTGGGCAATCGCCAGGGTGGTCCGAGGTGATCGACGGGTGCATCGGACACTGATAGAGCGGCTTCTTCTTCGCGGCGGACGTGCCGGGCGCCGCACCTGTTTGCGCCACGGAGCGCTGATCGTGGTCATGGTGGTGCACCGCCAGCCAGACGGCGCCGCCACCCAGCACCGCGCCCGGGAGGAAGCCGAGCAGCACAAGCGTCGGCATCGCTCGACGGCGGACCGGGCGCCTGTCCTCGGAGCTCGAACCTGAGGCTTCGTTGCGTTCCGTTGGGCTTTCCATTGGGCTGCCCTACATCCGCGACATGGACGATCCGCCGCCCGCCGGCTGAGCCTCGTCCGGTGTGCGCCCGACGGCAGCGCTACCTGGTGAGCTCGCGCCGCCGGTGCCCGGCATTGCGGTTCCGCCCATGCCCGCCGAGGCCGAGGTCCCCGGCGCATCCAGGCTGATCTCCCGCTCGGCAATGGCGATGCGCTGGGCCGACGCAATCGAGTCGAGATAATTGTTCACGTCGCCCAAGTACCCGGCCAGCGCTTCCAGAACCGACGAAAATGCGCCCCGCCCAACCTGGTATTGAAGCATGGTGCTCGACGCCGTCATCTCCGATTGCGCAAGCAGGCCACCGCGGTACAGCTGGTTCGCCTCGACCAACGTGCGCAAGGCTTCTACCCGTTCGCGCACCCTTTGCCGCAGCAGCTGGCGCACAGCCTCTGCGCCATTGCGGGCGGCGGTCCCGCGGGCCTGGTTTTCCGCGATCACGCGCGACTGCCTGTGCGCCGACCAAACCGGCAGGTTCAGGCTCACGCCCGCCTGCCACATGGTCTCGAAGCTCCCCCAGCGCGGCATCAACCCCGCGCTGACCGTCACGTCGGGCCAGCGTTCCTTCTTGGCGAGGTCCACGCGACGGTCCGCCTCGGTTCCGGCCAGCATCGCCTTCTTCAACTCCGGGCTTGCAGCTTCCGACGACAGCGTTTCCTGTTCGACCTCGGGCACTACCGGATCCGGCAGGTCGGCGAGGTGACGGTCCGTCGTGAACGCTTCGCCAAGGTCATGACCGCGCAGGCGGTTGAGCACCGTGAGCCGACGACGTTCCTCGGACCCCAGCGCCCAGCGACGCTGCTTGAGCCGGACGCGCTCGAGTTGCGCGCGCAGAAGATCCGACTGCGCAACCTCCCCTGCCTCGTAGCGCACCCGCGCGATGGCTTCCGATTGCTGCCACAACCGTTCCAACTTGGCGAGCTGGCCGAGTTGGTCGCGCACCAGCAGAAGATCCAGGTAGGCACGCTCGACATCGGCCGTCACCGAGAGCAACGTGCGCAACAAATCGGCTTGTGCGTTTTCACCGCCAAGCGCAGCCAGCCCGGTTCGTGCCCCGCGCTTGCCAAACCACGGAAAGGTTTGCGAGGCGACCACGTAAAGCCAGCTTGTTTCCATCTTGCCGACCTGAATGCCGCCAAAGCCGTCGTTTTGGATGCCGAGAGAAATCGACGGATCCGGCAGCACATGGCTTTGCGGCACACGCTCCTTTTCGGCGGCGATCTGCGCCCGCACGCGCGCAATCTCGGGCCGCTTTTCCAGCGACTCCTTGATCAAATCGCGCAGGTGCGGGTCGTTCGCGAGCGGAGGGCCGGAAGGTTGTGCCGACTCGGCGGCGTGCGAAGGTGCGGAGGCCAGCAACGCGGTGATGGACGCACAGACGGCCGCCAATGGAAGAAATGCGCGCATGACCGGTTGGATGCCGCCCGGCTACTTGGTGTACTTCTCCGGATCCTTGTCGAAGCTCTTCTTGCAGCCGGCACAGCAGAAGTAGACATGCTTGCCCTTGTACTCGGCGTGCAGGGTGTCCTTCGCAATGGCGAACTGCTCGCCCGTGACGGGACAGGACGCCTGGGTGCCGATCTTCTGCGGCGACGTGAAAACCTTGGGGGCGGCGGCTTCGGCCTTCGCTTGCTCGGCGTGGGCCGAGACGACGGGGGCGGCGGCGAACAACAAACCAGCGAGACAGAACGAGGTGAGGATCGACTTCATGGCTTTGCTCCTTGTTTGGGGTCAGCCCTGCCAGTTGCAACGCCTGAGCCAACTGGATCCTAGGCCAGAGGCCCGGAAAGCCTGGCGATTGGCTGGTAGCCCAGTCGGGAACAGCCCGAGCTGAAGAATAGTCCTCAGCCAATGCTTGTAGACTATTCGACAGGTGTCGCTTGCGCCGCGGAGCGTCGTCAATCAAAGCCCAGACGGGGCATCTCGTGCCGCCGACCGACCAGTCCTGCGCGAACCACGTCCGCGGTGGGCAGACGCCCCGCGCGACGCAGGCGGTGGTCCAGATCCTCCATCGAGGAATTCCATGACTAAGAAAGGCTCACCGGTCGGCGTGGTGCTGAAATCGAAAACCTGCACGATGTGCGGGTGGCCGAGGCCACTTGTCACCTGCGATGGCAGCGCCACGCGCCCAAGTCTAGCAGCATCGGGACGAATCAGGATCTTTGGGCAGGAAAAATCGTGATACCGACGCGTTCGATGTGATCGCGGAGCGACTGCAACGTGATCGAGGCGAACGGCTTCACATCGTACTGGTAGGGCAACGGCAAGTCGTCAAGCTCGGCGGCGATGGCTTCGGCTGCCAGGGCATCAACGTCGCCCCAGAGCGCAAGATCGACATCGGACTCGGGCCGCTGGGTTCCCTTTGCGCGTGAGCCAAAGAGCTTCACCGCGATGATTTCCGGATGACGCGCAAACACGGCGCGGATGATTTCCAACTCGGCTGGCTGCAGTGCTGGGACGTTCATGCGAGCGCTTTCTCTGCAATCCACGCGTGCATCGCTGACAGTGCCGGAAGATAGCGACTGGCGATGGCATCCACAGCCGCTTCGAACACACTGGCGTCGTAGGTGTGAGCGAGCAGGTTGCGGTGGTCGAGCATGGCGACCCAGGCCTGGCCGTCCGCAAGCAGCTTGGCAGCGAATGCGTCCTTGATGACCTGGCGGGGCGTGATCGGCGCAATGACCGCTCCCTCGGCCTCGAGGTAGTCCTTGAGCAGCCTCCATGAAAGCTCGAAGGTGTATTCGAAGCGCTGGATCANNATTGGAAAAGCGCTGTTTCCATCGGACGTCGGGGGACATGGCCGTTCAAGCTGAGTATAGCGAAAACCCCACAAGCTGAGGAAGTTCCTGCAGTCACGGACAAGGCGGTGGCGCCGAAGCCAGCCGCGCGTAGCTGGCCTGGGCGATGGGATGTTGGGCAAAGCGCTGCTACGGACCAAACGGCGACAGTCTGAAATCGGTCGGACTTGGCAGGGGCANNCCACCTGCGCGTCCTTGTCCCAATGTGTTTTCCTGACACAGAAGCTCAGTCGGCACACGCCAGCGACCCAACTATTGGCTGAAGCTCACGCTGGCCGGCTTCGACCCAACTTCGACCGTCGTCTCGACCGACACGATTCGGCGCTCTTGCGGGACGAAGATACCGACCAGGTGCTTGCCACTGCTGGTTGGCATCGTCTTCACCGGGCACAGAAGGCCGGTTTCTTCGTCGTCGAGCAGCACTGGGAACTTGCCTGCGGTCTGGCAGCTCACCTCGACGAAGCCATTGCCGCGAACCGGTGGCGGTATTTCGAGCAGGGTTCGCCGAATGATGGTGCCGTTGCTGGTGTCGACCACGT